>CAYUKE010000061.1:0-12436 GCA_964445185.1 uncultured Geminicoccaceae bacterium | reverse complement strand
GGCCGAGGCCCAGCGGCTGCTGCTGGCGGGTGTAAACGACCTCGCCGGCGCGCGGCAGACCCGCCACCAGCTCCCCGAGGGGCTGGGTCTTGCCCTTCGTCGTCAGTGTGTCGAACAGCTCGTAGGCGCGATCGAAATGATCCTCGAGCATTGTCTTGCCGCGGCCGGTGACGAAGATGAACTCTTCGATCCCCGCGTCTCGTGCCTCTTCCAGCGCATACTGGATGATCGGCTTGTCGACGACGGGCAGCATTTCCTTGGGGAGGACTTTTGTTGCCGGCAACATGCGGGTGCCGAGGCCCGCGACAGGGAAGACGGCCTTGCGCACACGGCTCACGCTACTCTCCCGGGACAATGAGGCGTCGACGCGTCGTGGCGGTGCTATACGCGCCCGGGTTTCGCCATCGCAAGAGCGTTACGATCCCGTTCGGCGCCTCAGGAGATGCGCGCGCGCGGCGTTGAGCTGCGCCGCCAGAAAAGTCGAGCCGCCGCGGTCGGGATGGAGGTGCGCCATCAGGCGCCGGTGCGCGGTTTTGATCTCCTCGACGCTGGCGCCGGGCTCGACGCCGAGGATCTCGCAGGCGCGGGCATCGTCCATCGGCTGTTCGTCACCTCGCGACCCGCCCTCGTCCGTATCGCGCCAACCGGGGTGTCGGCGGTCGAGGAATGCCTCCACCAGGGGCTCGCTTTCAGGGTCGTCGCGGCGACAATCAACGAGCAGCGTCCACAGCTCGGCGAGCGCCAGCCGCGAGAGACGGCGGCCGCGATAGGCCCCGCGCAGAACCTGACCGTCGAGGGTTCCGGTCGCCGGGTCGAAGCGCATCGCCAGGGTCGCCGTTCGCACGTCCGCCGCATCGCTGTCCCCATCGTCATAGCCAGCATCGAACCCGTCCGGCGGCGCCTGGGCTCGGCGGAAGGAGCGATAGGCGTAGGCGGCGGCGCCCAGCGCCGCGATGGCGAAGCCGAAGCGTCCGGCATAGACGAGGCCCGAGCCGAGAAGCGCCGCGAAGGTCGCTAGAAACACCCGCAGCGCCTGGGCGATGTCGCGCGGCGAAACCGTCGTGAACCAACGCCCCGTCATCACGACGACCGTCAGCAGTGCGAGGATCCCGAGCACCGTTAGCCAGGCCACGCGAACTCACTCCGAACCGAGGAGGCGCAGCCGGTGCGCGTGGCGTCGGTTGGCATCCTCCAACGCCTTGCGGCCCCCCGCAGCATAGACGGCGACGGCCGCCAGAAGCTGGCGCAGCTCGTCCGGGCTCGACGAGCCCAAATGGCAATGCGCTCCGCCAGTGAGCCGCGCGATCTCGCGAAAGGCGCGGGTCGCCGCAGGGTCGTTTCCCTCCTGAAAGACGAAGGCGCGAAGACCTCGCGCCCCAAGCTGACCGGCTAGGTGGCCGAGACGGTCGACGTTCTCTTCGCACGCGTCGCCAACATAGACGAGCGCGTCGACCCGGTCGGCTGCCGTCGCGCGTAGAACGTGGTGCAGGACGCGTTCGATCTGCGTTTGGCCGGCGCGGCAGCGGACCCGGGTCATCAGCTCCACCAAGCCGCGCGGCTCGGTCACCCAACGACTAGCCTTGCATTCGCCGAAGCCGCGGAAGAAGACGAGTTGAACCTCGAGGCCGCCGAGTGCGGCAGTCTCGAGGAACATCTGTCCCTGAACCTGGACCGCGCGGTCCCAGGTCGGCTCACGCGAGGCGGTCGCGTCCATCGCGAACACCAGCCGTCCTCGGCGCTGTGGTCGCTCGGGCGAGGGCGTTTTCCGCACCCGCTCCAGAAAGCGGGCGACGTCGCCACCGCCCTTCGTCAAATCGCCCTTAGACATGGCACCTATGTTGGAACTGCGTGCGGCGCGGTCCACTGCCTCACGCGGAATGCGTTAGTATTGTGCCGGATCACCGCGGAGTGGCCAGTGCGATGCGAATCTATGGCGACAGTCGATCCGGGAACTGCCTCAAGGTAAAGTACACTGCCGATCGCCTGGGCTTGCCGTACGCCTGGCAGGAGGTCGACGTCGCCAACCGCGAGACGCGGTCGCCGGCGTTTCTCAGGCTCAACCCTCAGGGTCAAGTACCGCTCCTGGTGCTGGAGGACGGCAGCCGCCTGAGCCAGTCCAACGCGATCATCACCTACCTCGCAACCGGCAGCCCGCTGCTGCCCGACACGGCCCTCGCGCATGCTAAGGTGCTCGAGTGGCTGTTCTGGGAACATTATAGCCACGAGCCCTATATCGCCGTGTGTCGATATCACATGGTGTATCTGGGCCGCTCGGCAGACCAGCGGGAGGCGTGGCGCGTCGAGCGCGGCGACGCGGCGCTCGATCTGATGGAGCGGGAGCTTGACGGCCGCAACTGGTTCGCCGGGCCAAGCTTCTCGATCGCCGACGTCGCGCTGCTGGCGTATACGCGTCTCGCTGCCGAGGGCGGCTTCGATCTGAATTGCCGTCCGAACGTGCAGCGCTGGATTGATCGGTCGGAAGTGGAGCTCGGCCTAGCGCCAGCCTGAAGGCTCGACGGTAGTGGTGCCTCGGCACGCCAAGCGAAGGGCAGCGGACGATGCGGGCCTCGGCGGATGCCGCGCTGTTGCAGGCAATCGAAACCGGCGGCCTCTTCGGCCCGGGCCCGGTCGAGCGCATCGACACCCACGCCGCGCACGTCTTCCTGGTCGGGGATCGGGCTTACAAGATCAAGCGCCCCGTCGCGCTCAGCGTTCTCGACTTCCGCAGCCCGGCGTCGCGTAAGCGCGCGCTCGACGCGGAGCTCCAACTCAACCAGCGCACCGCACCCGAGCTCTATCTCCGCGTCATCACGATCACACGCGAAGGCACCGCCTTCAGCGTTACAGGCCAGGGTGCGCCCGTCGAATGGGCGCTCGAGATGCGCCGCTTCCCACGGGCAGCGCAGCTCGACCACATGGCGCGCCAGGCTCCGCTCTCGGCAAAGCTCGCCGCTGAACTGGGGGCCGCAATCGCCCGCTTTCACGAAGCGGCCGAGCCACGCCGCGACATGGGCGGCGCCGCGGCGATGACGACGATCATCGACGGCAACCGGGCCGACTTCGAGATGGTGCGGCCCGGCCTTTTCGACGCCGACACCGTCACCGAGGTCGATACCGCCTGCCGCACGACCCTCGCAACGGTGCGGCCGCTGCTTGAGGCACGCCGCGCGGCGGGTTTCGTTCGGTTCTGCCATGGCGATCTTCACTTGGCGAACATTGTGGCGCTGGGCCGCGGCGTCACTCCGTTCGATTGCGTCGAGTTCAGCGAGGAGATTGCGTGCATCGACACGATCTACGACATCGCGTTTCTGCTGATGGACCTCCTCGCCTACGAACAGCGACCGGCGGCCTGGCAGGTCCTCGATGCGTATGCCGAGGCATCGCTCGATGTCCCTGGGTTGCGGCTGCTGCCGTTCTTCATGACGCTCCGGGCGAGCATTCGTGCCAAGGTGACGGCGCTCACCATCGACGACCCAAGCGCCGCGACCGCGGATGTCGCTCGGGCGCGGACCTACCTTCAACTCGCCCGCCGCCTGCTGCCGGCGCGTGCGCCGCGTCTGATCGCGATCGGCGGCTTTTCGGGCACCGGCAAGACGACCCTCGCGCGCGCGCTCGCGCCCTCGCTGGACCCGGCGCCCGGCGCGCTGCTGTTGCGTAGCGACGTCGAGCGCAAGCGGCTCGCCGGCGTCGCGCCGACCACGCATCTCGGCGCCAGCGCCTACACACCTGACCACTCCCGCGCCTGCTTCGCCGAGCTTCGCCGCCGCGCGAACGTCGCGCTGCGCGCCGGCGTCAGCGTCGTGGTCGACGCGGTCCACGATCGTGCGGAGGATCGACAAGCGCTCGAAGCGGTCGCCTCGGCCACCGGTGCCCCCTTCGATGGTCTCTGGCTCGAGGCTGGCTTGGACCGGCGCACCGCTCGCGTCAGCGCCCGCCGCGGGGACGCATCGGATGCCACCGCCGCAGTGGTTCGCCGCCAACTCGATGTCGATCCGGGTCCGATTCGATGGCATCGCGTCGATGCGGACACGACACCAGAAGCGACGACGGACCAGGCGCGGCAAGCCCTGCGGATCTGAGCGGTGCGGTTGTGCTCCGACGCGCAGGCGGCCATACTGTACGGTCTGACCTTAGACATAGGGCATACCTGGGAGGTGACCGACAGTTGACGACGAGCGGGACGAACGACGCGGATTTCGAATTCGAGCTTAAGCTCACCGGTTCGAAACCCGGCGTTGTCGATGCCTTTGAGCGGCTCGACGCAGGAGCACTTGCCGAACGGGCGACGTCGCCTAGGGAGCCGCGCCGGCTCAGCGCGATCTACTTCGACACAGCGGATCAACGCTTGCGCGCACGGCAAGCGGCTCTTCGCGTCCGGCGCGAAGGCCAGCGCTTCGTTCAGGCGCTGAAGATCGACCGCGGCGGCCCGGGACGAGCCGAGTTCGAGGCCACGACGACGCGGCTGGCGCCAGAACTCGACCTGCTACCGGCCGACATCCGTCCGCGCCTCGGCGCGCTCTACAGCGAGGAGCTCGCCCCGGTCTTCGCTACCGACGTTCAGCGCCGCCGCCGCGAGGTGGTGCTTGACGACGGTCTAGGCCGTGTGAGCCGGGTGGAACTGGCGCTCGACACAGGCGAGCTCACCGCCGGCAAGGCCTCGGAGCCGCTCCTTGAGCTCGAGGTCGAGCTCAAGGAGGGCGACCGCGGCGCCGTGTTCAGCGTCGCGCAGAAGCTCGTCGACGCCGGAGCGTCGCGGATCATCACGCGCTCGAAGGCGGCGCGCGGCTACGATCTCGCAGCAGGCACACCACCTGCCGGCGTCAAGGCGGCGAAGCTGAGCCTGACCCGGCGGGAGAGCGTCGGCGACGCGTTGGCCCGCATCATGGACGCCGTTTTCGCCCAATGGTGGGCGAACCACGACGCGGCGTTCGACGGGCGTGATCCGGAGGGCGTGCATCAGCTCCGCGTTGCGTTGCGCCGGCTGCGGTCGGCGCTGACCCTGTTCGGCCTGGTGCTTGCCCCGGAGCGGCTCGCCTGGATGAAGGACGAGGCCCGCTGGCTGATGGCCGCGCTCGGCGCGCCGCGCGATCTCGACGTTTTCGCGCTCGAGATGCTGCCAGCGATCGCCGAGGGGAGGCCGAACGACGCCGCCCTCGGCAGGCTTCGTGCGGTTGGCGACGACGCGCGGGCGGAAGCCTATGTGGCACTTCGCAGCGCGCTCGGCGGCGCGCGCTACAGCCGTTTCGTCCTCGGCGTCGGGCAGTGGATCACGAGCCGCGGGTGGTACGCGGACGGGACCGCTCAGACGCACTTGGCGCTCGGCCAACCACTCGCCGCGTTCGCCGACGCCGTCCTCGAAAAGCGCGCCAAGGCGGTCCGCAAGCGCGGGCGCGGCTTCGACGACCTCGACACCGACGCCCGACACGAGGTCCGCAAGAGCTTGAAGAAGCTTCGCTACGCCGCCGAGTTCTTTCGCGACCTCTACCCCGGCCGCACGACGAAGCGCTATCTGGCTAAGCTCTCGCAGATGCAGGACGCCTTCGGCCACATGAACGACATGGCCGCCGCGGAGAGCGTGCTCGACCGGCTGGTCGAAACCGACGACGCCCGGCTCGTCGAGGCCAAGGGTCTCGTGCTCGGCTTCTACGCTCATGCCGGGCGTGGGCTCGAAGACGAGCTGCGGGCGGACTGGGACCAATTCCAGCGGACGGCCGCGTTCTGGGCGAGGGTGCGGGATTGCTGACCGTACTCGTCGCCAACACCAAGGGCGGCTGCGGGAAGACGACGACGGCAACGCACCTCGCATCGGCGTTTGCGGGCGCCCGATTGACAACGGCTCTCGCCGACTGCGACCGGCAACGCTCGAGCCTCCGCTGGCTCGCCGCGCGACCGGAGCGCGCCACGCACATCCGCGGCCTTGACTGGGTGAAGGGGCCAAGCAAGCCGCCCAAGGTCGACCGTCTCGTTGTCGACGCTCCCGCCGCCATGCGCTTCGGCGGCATCGAGGACCTGATCAAGACCGCGGACGTCGTCGTCGTGCCGATGCTGCCGTCGGTGTTCGACGAGCAGAGCACGGCACAGCTCCTGGCCAAGGTCGAGGGCCTCAAGCCGCTGCGGAAAGGCAAGAAGGTCATGGGCCTCGTCGCCAACCGCATGAAGCCGCGCACGAGGGCGGCGGCGCGCTTGGAGGCCTTCGCCGCGGACGTCGACCAGGAAGTCGTCGCCCGCATCCCCGACCGCGCGGTCTATGCGGACGTGGCGCTGGAGGGCTTGAGCGTGTTCGATCTCAACGGCTTGCGCGGCACCATGCTCCGCGGCGACTGGCTGCCTGTGGTCCGCTTCTGCGAGGGGCGCGCCTGAGGCTACTTGCAAGGCCCCTCAGGCCTCGCGCGCCAGCGGACGCTCAAGCAGCCGGTCGAGTGCGTCGCCCAGGCTGACCCGCCCCGCCAGCACGTCGGCAACGCCCAAAGCAATCGGCGTCTCGACGCCGCGCGCGCGGGCGAATCCGACCAAGAGCGGCGCGGTTGCCCGGCCTTCGGCCAAGCCGACGGTCCGCTCAGCCGCGGCGGCCGCGCAGCCTCGGGCGACCGCCATGCCGAAGCGGAAGTTGCGCGAATGCGGGCCGGCGCACGTGAGCACGAGATCGCCCAACCCGCCGAGGCCCATCAGCGTCGCGGTACGTGCGCCGGCGACCGCGCCAAGCCGGGCGATCTCGGCAACACCGCGGGTGACGAGCGCCGCCTCCGCGTTGGCCCCGAGGTCGAGCCCGCGCGCCATACCGCAGGCGATCGCCACCACGTTCTTCGCAGCCCCGCCAATCTGCACGCCAACTGGGTCTGCGGTGACGTAGGGCCGAAAGTGCTTGGTGTGCAGCGCGGCTGCAAGCCGCTCGGCCGTGGCGATGTCGACGGGCGCGGCGGCAACGGCGACCGCTGTCGGCCGATCCTGTACGACCTCGTCAGCGAAGCTCGGCCCGGAGAGGATGGCGACGACCCGCCCCGGTGCCGCGGCGACGACAGCGTCGGCGAGCAATCTTGGACCATCCTCGTCCAGCCCCTTGGCGCAGAGCACCAATGGCACGTCCGCCCGAAGCCGCGGCGCCATGTCCCGCACCGACGCCACAACGGCGCGCGCCGGCACCGCCAGCAGGGCCGCGTCCACCGCAGCATCGAGCGCGGTGGCCGCCTGCACGTCGAAACCGGCGGTACGCCCACCGCCGCGACGGCCGATCAGCATGACCTCGCGGCCGGCGCGCCGCGCTTGAACAGCCAGCGCCGTGCCCCAGGCGCCCGCGCCCACGATCGCAAGGCGTTGCACGGCTCAGCGCGGGTAGAGAAGCCAGTCGCGGAGCATCGCGGTCACCGCCACCGGCTGCTCGATCGTCGACAGATGGCCGGCGTCTTCGACAACGGCGAAGCGTCCGCCGGGGATGGCGGCGGCCATCGCTTCATGCTCGGTCGGCGGCGTCAGCGCGTCGTGCCGGCCACAAAGGACCAGCGCCGGACAGGCCACGGCTGCGAGCGTGGCGCGGCTGTCCGGCCGGCCCATGATCGCACGCTGTTGGTTGGCATAGCGCGCGCCCCCGACCGTGAGAGCCATGTCGCGCGTCAGCTGCTTGAGCGCGTCGTCTGCGAACGCGCCCGGCCCGAGGAGCGCCTGCAGCCTCGTCTCGATGTGCTCAGCGAGCCGACCCTGCTCGATGTCGGCGATCGCTGCCTGACGGGTCGCGGTCACCTCCGGTGGATCGAGCGTCGCCTTCGTGTCGAGGAGCGCCAAGCGGCTCACCCGCGTCGGCGCCTGACGGAGGATCTCCATCGCCACGTAGCCGCCCATCGACAACCCGGCGAGGGCGAACCGAGCCGGCGCATCCGCCAGGATCGTACCGGCCATCTCGGCGACGGCAGGGGCCTCGGGAACGCCCGCGAAGCGAAGCTCGACCACATCGCCCAGATGTGCCAGCTGATGCGCATAGAGCCGCTCGTCGCAACCGAGCCCCGGAATCAGCAGCAGCGCCTCGTTCATCGTCCCATTCCTCCCGGCCACCGCGTCTTCCTGCTCACCGATCGTAAGCCAGCCAATCGCGCAGAAGCACCGTCACCGCCTGGGGCTGGCAAAGCGGCACCAGGTGCGCGGCATCCTCTACCACCGCGAGGCGCGCTCCTGGAATGGCCGACGCCAGCGACGCATGCCGCTCCGGCGGGATGACGATGTCGTTGCGACCGCACACGACGAGGGTCGGACACGAAAGGGCCGCCAAGCTCGGACCAAGATCACCGCGGGCGGACACCGCCTCCAGCTGGCGTGCATAGCGCGCGGCGCCGACACCGTTCGCCATGTCGCGCACGAGGCTCTCCGCGCCCGCCGCATCGCTACCCAGGAGCATCGGCATGCCCGCTGCTACGTGATCCTCAAGCCCGCCCTCGCGCACCCGGTCCGCTGCCGCGCGGCGCATCTCTTGGAGCTGCGGCGGGTCGGGTTGGGGACTGGTTGCGCAGAGCGCGAGCCGCGTGACCCGGTCGGGGGCCCTGCGCACGACCTCGAGCGCGACCACACCGCCGAGCGAAAGTCCAACGATCGCGAAGCGCTCGGGCGCGGCGTCGAGCAGCGCCGTCGCCATATCGGCCACGGTCGAGGCGTCGGGAACACCGGCGAAGCGCGGCGCGGCGACCTCCCCCAGATGAGCAAGCTGGTGCGCGAAGAGCCGCTCATCGCAACCGACGCCGGGAACGAAGAGGACTGCTTCAGCCATGGTCATCACGCGGGCCGGGGGCCGATTGGGATACGGCCTCCGTTCGCTCGACGACTGCCCGGACCAGTCCCGAGAGCGCGGCGCGGACGCCATCGTCGTCGATCCGCGCGAAGTTACGCGCGATCTCGATCGCCGGACGGTCGCGGCCGCCATGCTCCAGCTCCTCGGTACCGTCGCGAAGCTCGGGAAAGAAGGACGCGGGCGCGGCATCAAGACAGGCCGCCAGCTCGAACAGGCGTGACGCGCTGATGCGATTGGCGCCACGCTCATACTTCTGAAGCTGCTGATAGGAGATGCCGAGCTTGGCCGCGAGCTGGTCTTGCGTCAGGCCCAGCTCGACCCGGCGTTGGCGAATGCGCTCGCCGATCGCGGGATCGACGGGGTCGCTCGGTAACGCCATGGTTAGACGACATCCTCCGTAACGGACTGGTCGCTTGGCGCGCCGTTCGCTAGATACCTAATGCGACTATCAACGACGATCGGGATGCAGCGCAACCGTGCGCAGACAACATTGGCCTTTCTCTCGCCTCGTCGCCCTCGGGCTCGCCGCTCTACTCGCCGCTTGCGGCGGTGGGAACGAGCAGCCTGAATATGTCGAGCGTCCGGTCGACGAACTCTACAACACGGCCCAAGACCAGCTGCAAACGGGCGATTTCGTCGGCGCCGCTATCGCCTTCGAGGAGGTCGAACGGCAACACCCCTATTCGCAGTGGGCGACGCGGTCGATGTTCATGTCGGCCTACGCCTACTACGAGGCGCAACGCTACGACGACGCCATCCTCGCCGCCGAGCGATTCATCGATTGGAACGCCGGCAGCGAGTACGTGCCCTACGCCCAGTACCTGATTGGCATGAGCTACTACGAGCGCATCTCCGACGTCGGCCGCGACCAGCAGATGACCGGCGACGCCCAACGCGAATTCACCGAACTGGTGCAGCGCTATCCGGAGACCGATTACGCACGCGACGCCGAGCTCAAGCTCGATCTGATCCGCGACCACTTGGCGGGCAAGGAGATGGAGGTCGGCCGCTTCTATCTCGAGCGCATGGACTTCGTCGCGGCGATCAACCGCTTCGAGAACGTCCTCTCCAACTACCAAACGACGACGCACGTACCGGAGGCATTGCACCGCATGGTCGAGGCCTACATGTCGCTCGGCATTCGCGACGAGGCTTACCGGAACGCCGCAATCCTCGGCCACAACTACCCGGGCAGCGTGTGGTACGAGCGCACCTACGCCCTGATGACCGACGCGAACTTGCCACCGCTGCTCCGGGGCTGACGACGGGCGGGCGATGCTCCAGGCCCTCGCCATCCGTGACGTCGTGATCATCGAGCAGCTCGATTTGGCCTTCGGCCCAAGCCTCGGCGTGCTCACCGGCGAGACCGGCGCCGGCAAATCCATTCTCCATGATGCGCTTGGCCTTGCCTGCGGCGGCAGGGGCGACCGCAGTCTCGTGCGTGCCGGTGCCGCACGAGCGCAGGTTTCCGCCGTGTTCGCCGTGCCTGACGGCCATCGGGCCAGGTCGCTGCTCGACGCCGCCGGCCTCGACGCCGACGACCTGCTGGTGCTGCGGCGCGCCCTCCGCGCCGACGGCAAGAGCCGAGCCTTCATCAACGATCAGCCGGTGACGACCACCCTGCTCAAGGCGGTCGGCGCGACGCTCTTAGAGGTTCACGGCCAGCACGACCAACAGGGTCTCGCCGACCGCTCCACCCAGCGCGACCTGCTCGACGCCTACGGCGATCACGGCGCGCTGCTAAGCGAAGTGGCGCAGCGGCACGCGACGGTTGCGGTAACCGAGGGCGAGCGGGACAACCTGCGCACGCAGGTCGAAGCGACCGCACGAGAGGAAGCCTATCTCCGTCACCGGCTGGCCGAGCTCGAGGATCTCGCGCCCGAGCTCGGCGAGGAAGAGGTGCTGGCCCAACACCGGGCGACCCTCCTTGCTCGGGGCAAGCTAAGCAGCGGCCTGGACGAAGCACTGGCCGCGATCGGCGGACCTGGCGGCGCGGTCGACCAAGTCGTCCGCGGCGAGCGGGGGCTCGAACGGCTGGGCCCACAGGCCGGCGATCGCTTTCGGGCGGCACTCGACGCGTTGGAGCGCGCGCGTCTCGAGCTTGTCGAGGGCGCGGCTGCGCTCACCGAGGCGCGCGCCGAGCTAGAGGCAGATGGCGACGTCGAGGCGATCGAAACCCGGCTCTTCGCGCTCAAGGATGCGGCGCGCAAGCATCGAACCGATGGTGACGGGCTGGTCGCGCTACTCGAAGACACCCGCCGCCTCCTCGCCGCCCTCGAGCATGCGACCGAGGCAAGCGACCAGGCGGAGCAACGCTACGCGGAGGCCGCAACCGCCCGCCGCGCCGCCGTCGAGGCCCTGAGTCGGGCCCGCGACGCGGCGGCTAAGCAATTGGAAGCGGCGGTCCAAAAGGAGCTGGCGCCCCTGCGGCTCGAACGGGTCCGCTTCGTCGTCGCGGTCGAGGCCGCGCCGGAAGACGACTGGGCCGCGCATGGCGGCGATCGCGTCACCTTCCTGGTTGCCACGAACCCTGGCCACGCGCCGGGCCCGCTCAATCGCATCGCGTCGGGCGGCGAGCTGTCACGGATCATGCTGGCGATCCGCGTCGTCCTCGCACGCCTCGGGACCGTGTCGACGCTGGTTTTCGACGAGATCGACGCTGGCGTCGGCGGCGCCGTAGCTGATGCGGTCGGCGAACGGCTGCAGCGGCTCGGCGCCGAGCGGCAGGTGCTGGTCGTGACCCACGCGCCCCAGGTCGCCGCCAGGGCCAACCATCACTTGCACGTCAGCAAGGCCGACCAGGACGCGCGCGTGACCGTGGCGGTCGCTGAGCTCGCCGGCCACGCCCGCGCCGAGGAGATCGCCCGCATGCTCGCCGGCGCCAAGGTCACCGAGGCGGCCCGTGCCGCCGCCGTGTCGCTGCTCGATGCGGACGTCCGAAGCTGAGCGCGATCGACGCCACGCGACCCGTCGAGCGGTTGACCGCCGCCGAGGCCACCGCCGAGCTTGAGCACCTCGCCCGAGAGATCGCCGCACACGACCGACGTTACTACCTGAACGCGGCACCCGCGGTCGACGACGCGACCTACGACGCGCTGCGCCAGCGCAACAGCGCGATCGAGGCGCGCTTTCCACATCTCATCCGCGACGACAGCCCGTCGCATCGGATCGGCGCGCCGCCGGCGGAGACGTTCGGCAAGGTCCGCCATCGGGTGCCTATGCTCTCGCTCGACAATGCCTTCGACGCCGCCGACGTGCGCGAGTTCGCGGCGCGCGTCCGCCGGTTTCTCAACCTCGACGCCGAGACAGCCATCGCGTTCACTGCCGAGCCCAAGATCGACGGCCTTTCGGCGACGCTCCGCTACGCGGAGGGACTGCTCGTTCAAGGCGCCACACGCGGCGACGGCGCCGAGGGCGAGGACGTCACCGCCAACCTCAGGACACTGCGTGACGTGCCGCAGCGGCTCGCGGGCGATGCGCCGGCAGTGCTGGAGGTGCGGGGCGAGGTCTACATGGAGCATGCCGACTTCGCAGCGCTGAACGCGGCCCGCGCCGAGGCGGGGGAGGCGCTTTTCGCCAATCCGCGCAACTCGGCCGCCGGCGGCCTCCGCCAGCTCGACCCGAAGGTAACGGCCGGCCGCCGGCTTCGCTTCTTCGCCTACAGCT
>CAYUKE010000060.1:0-12556 GCA_964445185.1 uncultured Geminicoccaceae bacterium | reverse complement strand
GGCACAGTAGAACGTCGTCAACCCGTGCATGAAGTCGACGACTAAGCGGCCGGCCCAATTGCTCAAGGCTGGTAGCGCCGCGACGTAGGCGACCGTGTTGTTAACGACGCCAGAGACGATCTGCCAGGTCGGCCCGACGAGAATGATGAACACGAGGAGGAGAAAGGCGAGCGACATGTTGAACTCGCTCAACCGCTTCACCCCGGCATCAAGACCGAGCAGCACCGAGGCGAGCGCCGCACCCGTTATGCCGGCGATCAGGATGATCCGCGTCATGTCCGTCGCCGGCACGCCGAACAGGAAGTTCAGGCCCGCGGTCGCCTGCTGAGCGCCGAAACCGAGCGAGGTCGCCAAGCCAAACAGCGTCGCGAACACGGCGAGCGTGTCGATTACGTGCCCGAACCAACCCCAGACGCGATCGCCGAGCAGCGGAAAGAACGCGGAACGGATGGTGAGCGGCAGCCCGCGATTGTAGCAGAAGAAGGCGAGCGAGAGCGCGACGACCGCGTAGAAGGCCCATGGGTGTAGACCCCAATGGAAGATCGTCGCCGCCATGCCGACCTCGCGCGCCGCCTCAATGTTGGCGGCGTCGACCCCCAGAGGTGGGTTCAGCGTATGGTACATCGGCTCCATGACGCCGAAGAACATCAGGCCGATGCCCATGCCGGCGGCGAACAGCATCGCGAACCAGCCGACATAGGTGTACTCGGGCTCGGCCGCCTCGCCGCCGATGCGTACATTGCCGTACGGCAGCACGATCAGCAACAAGCAGACCAGCACAAACAAATTACTCGACAGCATGAAGAACCAGTCAAATGTATCCGTCAGCCATGGTCGCAGCGTGCCCAACGCAGACGTTGCCGTTTCGGGCAACAAGAGGGCGAAAGCGACAAAGCAGACAATGACAAAACTAGAAACCAAAAACACCGGGTTGTGGATATCCAACCCGAACCACTGAACGTTGTCTTGCCCGACTTCGTAGTCGGTCTGCGCTGGATGTTCGATCGTGGCATCGGTCAAGGCTGTATCTCTCCCATAGATTGCGAACGCGCGCCGGCGCTTTCCTCACGATCTCCGCGGCTCGAAGTTGCCAGCACATTGCGGAAAAACCAGTTCAGCCCTCTTTAGGGCTGGTCAGGGCTGGCCGTCAGGAAAGTCGAAGCGCTGTCCTCGTTGGAGCGTCGAATAGCTCTCGACTGCACACGGACGATCACGGAGACACTTTGCTCGCTATCATGAACCTCACCGTCATCTCCGTCATAAACCTGACAGGCGACTTGCCGACTGACAACCCCGCAAGCTCTTTGGAGAACTCGCAATAGGTTGCAGTGAGCGGCTCGACCTGCGACTCTGCGCTCGGGAAATCCAACCTTTGGCGGCGCGATGACAGAGACCCCGACGGATCCGGCAGCACAGTTCCGCGAATTGGCGGCGGCCGGCGAGGAGATCGCGGCCGCGCTGGCGGACAGCGGGGCGACGAAGCAGGGCCAGGTCGTCCAGGCGCTGGCGCAGATCGCGCGCCAACTCGCCGACCAGCTCGAGAGCTTCAACGAGGACTAGGCCGCCTAGGCGCGAAGGCTGCGGGCGAGGCCGAGGTCGAGCATCCGCCCCACCGTCGCCCGCGCGCGGGTCAGCGGCCCAAGGGCGAGGCGCGTTGGCCCGTCGGTGTAGGCGACACCGACCCGACCGACGGCGTCGAGAGCGATCCGCGCGACGTCGGCTGGCGTCCGCGTTCCGGGCAGGCCACGGAACGGGAGCGCGGCCGTCCGCGTCGGCCCCGGACACAGCGCCAGCACGTCGATCGGCTCGCGGCGAAGCTCGGTCGCCAGCGCCTCGGTGAAGCTCAGCACGAACGCCTTGCTCGCGGCGTAGACGGCAAGCTGCGGCACCGGCGCATAGGCGGCGGTGCTGGCCACGTTGATCAAGAAGCTGCGGCGCCCGGTCCGACGCGCGGTGGCCAAGAGATGCGGCAGCAGCGCTCGCGTCAGCGTCACCATCGCCCGGCAGTTGACGTCGACGGCAGCCGCCAGCTCGCCCGGTGCCGCGTCGACGAAGCGTCCGGCAGGCGCCACGCCGGCGTTGTTGACGAGCCCCTCCAGCGGCGTCGCCCGAGCGGCCGCGACCAGCGCCTCGCCGCCATCGCTCGAGAGATCGGCCGTTACGGTGTCAACCTGACGCCCATCCCGCGCGATGTCGGCTCCGATCGCCTTGAGCCGGGTCTCGTCGCGCCCGGTGAGCAAGAGATCGTTCCCGTTCGGCAAGGCCCGCGCTAAGGCCTCGCCGATGCCGCCGCTCGCGCCGGTCACAAGCACGCGCCGTCCAGGACTGTGCATCTGGCTGCCCCTCGTTCACCTTCTAATACAGTGACGTGGCGCGCGGCGCGCCCTCGTCCAGGCGCTTCGCCAAGAAGCGGTGTTGCGCTGTCACGCTACGCGCGCTCGCCCGCCGGCTTCGCCCAGAGCCCGACCGGGGCGGGCTTGGCCTGTGTGCCGTCCGCCAAGCGGTCCAGGCTCAGCCCGCGCGCAGCACCTCCAAGAATGCGTCGGCGTAACGCTCCAGCTTGGCGCCACCGACGCCCTGGACTGCGGCGAAGCCGGCGCGATCGCGCGGGCAGCGGGTCGCCATGTCATGCAGCGTCGCGTCAGTGAAGACGACGTAGGCGGGCACACCCTCGGCCCGCGCGATCTCCAGCCGCTTCGCCTTGAGGCGGGCGAGGAGGTCCGCGTCGCCCACGAAGGTGGCCGGAGTCGATCGGCGCGAGCGCGGCGCCGGTCGCTTCTGGTCGAGGCGAAGCGCCACCGCCTCGCCGCCGGCGACGACCGCCCGACCGTGCGGCGTCAGGCTCAGGGCGCCGTGACCGGCGATGTCGACGCCGACCAAGCCGAGCGCATAGAGCTGCCGCAGAACCGAGCGCCACTGTCGCGCTTCGAGTGTCTTCCCCTGTCCCCACACCGGCATCCGATCATGACCGAAGCGCCGCACCTTGTCGTTGTGGACACCGGTCAGCACGTCGACCACGTGCGCGGTCCCAAACTGGCCCCCGGTGGCGGCGATCGCCGAGTCGACCAAGCGCACGAGATCGCCGGCAGGGGTCAGCGTCGGCGGGTCGCGGCACAGATCGCAAGCGCCACAAGGCGGTGCTTCCTCACCGAAATAGCGGAGCAGCGCGCGCTTGCGGCAGTCGGTTGCCTCGGTGAAGGCCAGAAGCGCGTCCAGCCGCCGATGCTCCACCCGCTTGTGCGCGTCGTCGCCAGCCCCCTGCTCGATCATGAAGCGGCGGGTGCGAATGTCCTGGAAGCCGTGCAGCAGCAACGCCTCGGCCGACGCCCCGTCGCGGCCGGCGCGACCGATCTCCTGGTAGTAGGCTTCCAGGTTGGAAGGCAGGTCGAGGTGCGCCACGAACCGCACATCCGGCTTGTCGATGCCCATGCCGAAAGCGATCGTCGCCACGACAACCAAACCGGGCTCCGAGAGGAAGCGATCGAGCGCTGCCGCGCGCACGCTCGCGTCGAGCCCTGCATGATAGGGGATCGCGACCAAGCCCGCCCGCTCCAGACGCTGCGCGGTCTCCTCGACGCTCTTACGCGAGAGGCGGTAGACGATGCCGGCGGCGCCCGGGTGCCGCGCGAGCAATGCCTCGAGCTGACGCTGGGGCTCGATCTTCTCCTCGACGGCGATCTTGAGGTTCGGTCTGTCGAAGCCGGTGACGAACACACGAGCGTCAGCGTCGAGGAGCTGGGCCTTGATGTCGTCGCGGGTCATCGGGTCGGCGGTCGCGGTGAAGGCGCTGACACGAACCCCCGGAAACCGCTCCCTGAACTGGCCGAGATTGCGGTACTCGGGACGAAAATCGTGGCCCCATTGGCTGACGCAGTGGGCCTCGTCAACGACGAGCCCCTGCACGCCGACAGGCTCGAGCGCCGCCAGCATGCGCGGCGTCATCAGCCGCTCCGGCGCGATGTACAGCAGCTTCAGCGCGCGCGTCTGAACCCGACGCCAGACGGCCACGCTGACGTCGCGCGGCTGCGCCGAGTGGATGGCGCCGGCGGCGACACCGAGCGACTGGAGCTGACCGACCTGGTTGTCCATCAACGCGATCAGCGGCGAGCAGACGATGGTGAGCCCGTCGCGCGCCAGCGCCGGCAGCTGGTAGCAGAGGCTCTTGCCGGCGCCGGTCGGCATCACGGCTAAGACGTCCTCGCCGCCGAGCAAGGCGTCGACGACGGGCTCCTGGCCGGCACGGAAGTCGTCAAAGCCGAAGACATCCTTGAGGATGCGGCGGGGGTCTTGGGAAACGGGGGACATGGGTCTCCGCTTGCGGATCGGCGCCGCGACCTCAGCTGACGCGGCGAAGGTCGATCCGCGTCGCGTTGGCATAGGCGACGAAACCCTCGACGGGAAGCGATCGGGCAAACAGCCAGCCCTGCCCAAGCTGCACGGATCGTACGCGGACGTGATCGCACTGGGCGGGGCTCTCGATACCTTCGGCGACAGGCTCGGCGCCGAGCCGAGTGGCGAGGTCGACGAGTGTGTCCACGAGAACGGCGCCGGGACCGCCGGCGTCGATCGCCTGAACGAAGCTCCGATCAATCTTCAGGTAGTCGAAACGCAGGTCCTTCAACGCGGCAAGACCCGAATAGCCGGTGCCGAAATCGTCGAGGGCAAATCGGAGCCCCAGCGCTCGGAGTCGATCCATCGACACGGCGATCGACGCGGCACGGTCACCAACGAAGCTATCCTCGGTGATTTCGAGAACCAGCCGACTGGCGATCTCCCCGCGGCCGCGTCCCGGCGCGAAGGTTCGCACCATGTAGCCGTCGTCGAACAGGCATGAGGGAACGTTGACGCTAACGCGCAAATCCGGCGCCGCTGCCGCCAACTCGCGATAGTCGCGCCGAACACGGTCAAGCAGCCATTCGGTCAGTGGAACGATCAGGTCGCTCTCCAGCGCCAGCGGGATGAAGACGCCGGGCGGCAGGCGGCCGTGCACGGGATGCTGCCAGCGCATCAGCGCTTCCGCGCCGACGCATGCGCCTGTGGCGAGATCCACGATCGGCTGATACTCCACGACCATCTCGTCGCGCTCGATGCCGAGGCGAAGGTCGTGGTGCAGCCCACGCTGACGACGCAACAGACGTAGCGCGCCGAAGCCGATAGCCGCGCTGGTGACCAGGCCGACCGGCGCAGCCAGACCCATCGTGTCCGTCCAATCGTCGAGCACGCGCGCCCGATCCATCCCAGCAACGACGTGAACCCGGCCGGGCGGCGCGGGATACTCCGCCGTGAGGCGTGGGCGAGCCAAGGGCGACTGCGCGTCGTCATCCGCTGGCGCCGGCATGCCGATGCGGGCGAGCATCGTCCCATCCGCCAGCAGGAATTCGAGCGACCCATGCCGGCGGAGGTCGAGTTGGTCGAAAACCAGCGTCAGAACCGCCGGATCGAGCAGCATGTTGATCTCGCCGCGACCGGGGACCGGCAGTGCGACGATGATCGAGTCTTCCTGCATGATCCGCGTGTTGAAGCGGCCGACGATCTGCGCCTCGGGAAGCGCCGGATCGGCGCGCGCGTAGGCTGGAACGTCGAAAGGTTCGAGCGTCTCGTCGGCCGTGCTGTAGATCAAGGCGCCCGACGTATCGAGGATGCCGGCTTCGCGAATGAATGGGTCCGTGTAGACGACATCCTGCAACCACCGCTGCGCGACTGGCGACGGCGTGAGGTCGGTGATGCGCGCGAACTGCTCCAGCCGGTGCGATGTGCGCTCGATCGCGGCGTCTGCATGCCGTCCAGCGACCTCGACGAGCAGGTCAAGGCGTTCTTGCGCATCCGCCAGCGATTGCCGGTACGAGAGCGCCATCAGGACCGCTATGGGCAACAGCCCAAGCCCCAGTGCGGTGCCGGCAACCAGAGCTCGAGAGAAAAACACCCGTCCGTTCATGATGTCAGAATGTCGCACCTACCGGTCTCACTGGCCTTAGGCTTGACCGGCGCGATGATCAAGCGAACAGGCCGCCATGGCGTGCCAGGCTACGTCCCGCGCCGCGAGGTCCTGCAAGCGGGATCGAGCGGCGAACGTGACCAGAAGTGGAGGGTCTTCTCGGTTTCCGTCGCGGCTCCCAAATCCGGCCAGGACAGCCGACAGCTGATGCCTTGAAGCGGCCGGTAGCCGCGCCGGCGCCAGAAGGGGTCGAGCGCGCGGTAGTCGGCGGGTCGAAGCGGATGGTCGACCGGCCGCTCGACGGCACAGAAGACGGCCCGGGCGAAGCCGAGCGCACGCGCCTGCTCCTCGCGATGGTCGAAGAACGCGTGCCCGATGCCCTGGCCGCGATAGGCGGCTAGCAGCACCGATTCGGCGAAGTAGAAGATCCCGTTCACATCTTCGCCGTGCGCCTCAAAAGGCGCACGGAACGCCTCGTGCTCGTCGGCGAGAGGCATCGCCGTTGCGGCGCCGACCAAGCGCGAGCCCGCGAACGCGCCGACGATGACCGCCCGCGGCGATGCCGCAAACTGCGCCAGATAGGCGCGCTCGTAGTCGTGGCTGCCGGCGTAGAGGTAGGGCCAGGCACGAAAGACGGTGATGCGCAGCTCCGCTAGCGCATCGAGGCTCTGCCGGATGGCGGGCCCGGTCAAACGTCGCACGCTAAGGCCCATCCACGCACTCTCTCCGCAGGCCGCTCTTGCCGCTCGGGCAGACGTCGAGTGGCGACGCGGCGCGCACGTCGCGCTTCCAGGTGCGCCCGTTCGCGCCGCCCGTGCTTGATCGCGCGAGCGGACGCGCGCATGCCTGTCTAACGCGTTCGATGCTCAAGGGGAGGAGGACATGAACCACATTGCACTGCTCTTGGGGGTCATCCTACTCGTCGCCTCGCCACTCCCGCTTGGCGCCGGCACTTTGGCGAGCGGCGGCGATTGGCACGTCGTCGCCAGTCGATCGGAGTCGGGCGCCGCGGTCTGCCATGCCGGCATAGAGACAAGCACCGGCGACCGGCTGATCCTGCTTCGAACAGCCGAGCGGCTGGTCGTGATCGCCCGCCACGAGGCGTGGTCTGACGTCACGGGCGCCGTCACGGTGGCGTTCGCGATCGACGACCAGTTCCGCCAAGGCGTCATCGCCTCCGCGCAGCACGCGTCGTTGGTCTTGGATTGGCCGGCAACGGCGCCCGTTGGCGACGCCCTGCGCCGTGGGCAAACCCTAACGCTCACCTCGCCCGAAGGAGCCGCCGTCTTCCCCCTCGCCGGCGCCGGCGCCGCCATCGACGCCTTGGACGCGTGCCACCTCCCGCAGGCGGAAGCCGATGCGCACGAGACCACGAACCTCCCCAATCCGATGCGGCAGGCACCCCCGGCGGCGCTGGCGGACGCGGAGCTCGCGCTTGCCTTCGAGACGTGGCTGCACGTTGTCGCGCCACACCACGCCCCGGCGGTGCAGGCGCCGCGCCATAGCGGCGCACCATTTCGGCTCGAGACGACCCAAGGCGGCGGCACCATCCATCTGCTGCCCGGAACCACGCATGCCGACGTTCTCGCCTACGGGCGCCAGCGGCTGAAGCGCGCTTGTCCGGGCCTCGCCGCCGTCGTCGAGCACGACCGTCATGACCTGAACGGCCTAATCGTACAGCGCACCGGGCTGCGTTGCGCCGATGAGCCGGCGCTCCGCGTCGAGGCGGTGGTCGTGAGCTATTGCAACGAGCCCGGCGGCCTCGCGGTGTTCCTCGCCGACGCGGAGCCTTCCGGCAGCCATGCGGCGCGTGCGTTCACCGCAGCCGTCGTCGAGGCGCTGGCCGCCAATGAGGGCTTCGTTCTTGACCTCCCGGACGCGGCCGTCGGCTCGTGAGGCCTCAATCCCGGGGACGGGCGTCGCGCACCGCGGCCAGGATTGCGCGGGTCAAGGGAGTCTCGAACAGGTCCTCGACCGGCACCGGCAGGCGCCGGCGCCAGTTCGGGTGCTCGTCGACGGTGCCGGGCAGGTTCGGCTGCTCCAGGGTGTCGGCCAAATCCTCCAGCTGAAGCAGGGCAAGCGCCGACGCGGTGGTCGCGAGATAGCGGTGCAGCGCAACCGCGAACGGCTCATCCTCGATGCCGACCGCACGCACGGCGTCGGTCAGCGACGTCGCGTCGGCGTCCCTCGATGCATGCGCGCTCTTCCGCCGGTCGGCGTTGTGCCCGCCGAGGTCGGCACGCCAGTCGAGGTCCTTGCCGGCCATGAAGCCGCGCACGGTCGGCAGATCGTGGGTCGAGACCGAGGCCAGCGCCTGCTGCGGATACTCGCCCGGCGTCTTGTAACGGTCGCCGTCGCGCTCGAACCAGAGGACGCGGCAGGAGAGCATGCCGGCCCCGTGCAGGCGCTCGCGGAATCCCTCCGGCACCGTCCCGAGGTCCTCGCCGACGACGACGCAGCGCTGGCGATGTGAGACCAGCGCGCAGATGCGGGCCAGGACCTCGAACGGAAAGCGAACGTAGGTTCCCTCGTGGGCTGGAGCGCCATCCGGAATCCAGAACTGGCGCTCGAAGCCGAGCACGTGGTCGATCCGTATGGCGCCGGCGTGCCGGGCATTCATCTCAAGGTCGTCCAACAGCGGCCGGTAGCCCAGCGCCGCAAGCTTGGTCGGAGCGAACGGCGCGAGACCCCAGTTCTGCCCGTCCGGGCCCAACGGATCGGGTGGGGCGCCAACGGCAAGGCCAGGAAGCGCTAGCCCCGGCGTCGACCACGCCATCGAGCCTGCCGGGTTCACGCCCACCGCCAAGTCTCGATAGAGCCCAAGGCGCATGCCACTGTCGCGCGCCGCGGCCTGCGTCGCTTCGAGCTGCTGGTCGGCAAGCCACTGCAGGAAGGCGAAGTAGGTCACCCGGTCATCGTGTTTCCGGGCGAAGTCAGCGACGCCCGCACTTTCCGGATCTCGCCAGCCGGTGGGCCAGGTCCAAAACGCCCAACGATCGGGATCCGCCGCCAGCGAGGCTTCGTGCAGCGCCTCGAAGCGGCAATGGCGCTCGAGCGCGATCCCGCCGACCGTCCGAAATGCCGCCAGCTCCGCTAGGTCGGACTTGCCGCGAAAGGTTTTAAACAACGCTTCGAGCGCCGCCTGCTTGGTCACGGCAAGCTCAGGATAGTCGAGCAGCTCAGGCCCGATCGACGCCACTGCCGGTGGTTCGAGTCCGAGCATGTCCGCAGCCCACGGAACGTCGATGTAGAGCGGGTTCACGAAGGCTCGGTGCGAGGGCGAATAGGGGCTCCGCGCGTGCGCGTCGGCCATGAAGAGCGCGTGCAAGGGACTCAAGCCGAACAGGTCGCCGCCCGCCTCACCGGCGAGGCGTGCCGCCGCGCGAAGGTCGCCGAAGTCGCCGATGGCGCTCGGGCGACGACTGCGTAGGCCGTAGAGCTGAGCGCCGACGCCGAAAGCGCGCGCGCAGCCAAGCTCGTGCGGGAGCAGGCAACGCTCCGGTGCCACCAGCAGATGGCGGGCGCCATCGTCCCAGACGAGGCGGTGCAGGCCCATCGGCAAGCCGGCGCCAAGGGCACCGCCACCGGCGCCTTCCAGCGCTCGGCCCTCGCGCCGGGTACCGTCGTCGAGCTCGACGGTGTAGGCCGCGCCCACGGGTAACTCAGGAACCACCACCGGCCCTTCCGGCGTCGCAAGCTGCGGCGGCCGCACGTCGCTCGCCAGCCCTGCCGCAGGATCGACACCGAGGCCCTGCAGGACGGCCTCAAGCGTCGTCGCCGGCACTTCGTGGCGCTGGCCAGCGATGTCGTACCAGGAGGTGGCAACGCCATGCTGTTCGGCGAGATCCTGCAGTGTCGTCATCCGAAGCCGGCCTCCGTCAAATACCATGCTGCCGACCAAGCCGGCAGGCGCGCCTCCGCGAGCTCGCGCACCAGCGTCGGGCTCGACGCCCACAAGACCTCGCCCGCCGGCGCCGCAAAACCCCGGCCCGCGCTCGGCCCGAGCTGCGCGAGGAGAACGAGGCTGCGCTGCTCACCAAGGCTCCAACGAACGTCGACGCCGTAGGCACCGACCCGGGCGAAGCGCCCGACCGCGCGCGGCGCCGCCTCGAGCAGCGGCACAATGCGACGCTGGCGGATCGAAAGCAGCTCGCCGACAAACGCGCGCCGGCCGCGGCCGAGCGGCTCTTCAGCCTCCTCCCAATCAAGCCGGGACGTCGCGAACGTCGCCGGATCCTCGGGATCGGGCATCTTGGTTGCGTCGAAGTCGTGAAAGCTCTCGTATTCGCGGCGCCGGCCGCGGCGCACCGACTGCGCCAGCCCGCCACCGAAATCGGTGAAATAGGCAAAGGGAGTCGTCGCCCCCCACTCCTCGCCCATGAACAGGAGTGGGATCTGCGGCGCCAACAAGACGACCGCCTGGCCGATCCCCAGGATCTCCGGCGGTAGCGTCCGCGCCAGCCGTTCGGCGGCTGCGCGATGGCCGATCTCGGCGTGGTTCTGGAGGAAGGCGATGAAGCGGGTCGGCGGGAGCGTCGGCGACCGCGAAGGCGCGCTGGCCTCGGCGTCGCCGATCAGGCCCTCGGCGAGCGCACGACCGAGGTGCTCGATCGGGTCCGCGGCGTAGCGCGCATAGTGGCCGTCGTGCTCGCCCGTCAGCGCCGCGTGCAGCGCATGATGCACATCCTCGTTCCAGTGACCGCGCAAGGTTCCGTCGAGGCGCTCGCGGTCATGCTCGCGGCTTTCGAGCATAAGGTGAACGTGCCGGCGCCCCGCGAAACGGTCGGCGACGGCAGCCGCGAGCTCGTCGATGATATCCGGGCTCTCGTCGTCAACCATCTCGTGCGCCGCGTCGATGTGCAGCCCGTCGATCCGATACTCCTCCAGCCAGAAGAGCGCATTGTGGACGACGAAGTCGCGCACCGGCCGGCGGCGGAAGTCGATCGCTGGCCCCGCCGCCGTGCTCACATCCTCGCGGAAGAAGCTCTGGGCGTAGCGGGGCAACACCCCGCCGGCCGGGCCGATATGCGTGTAGACCACCTGCAGGAACACCATCAGGCCGAGGCGGTGGGCCTCGTCGACGAAGCTCTTGAAGGCGGAGGGCGAGCCGTAGACCGGCGCTGGGCAGAAGGGCAGCACCGTGTCGTAGCCCCAGTTGCGCTCGCCGCTGAAGGCACCCACCGGCATCAGCTCGATGGCGGTGATGCCGAGATCGGCCCAGAATGGCAGCTTGGCCTTGAGCGCATCGAACGTGCCCTCAGGCGTCGCCGCACCGACATGGACCTCGAGGATCACCGTCTCGTGCCACGGCCGACCAGCCCAGACGGTCTCCCGCCACTGATAGCTCAGCGGGTCGACAACCAGCGACCGACCGACCACGTCGCTCGCCTGCTGCCGCGAGGCGGGGTCGGCGATCATCGCCCCGTCGTCGAGCACGAACGCGTAGGCGAGGCCGGCAGCCGCCTGATCCGTCCACAGCTCGAACCAGCCACCGGCGACCGCGTCCATCGCCAGCAGCGGCGGCGCGTCGTCGCCGCCGAGCGCGACCTGAACGGCGCTCTGGTCCGGCGCCCAGAGTCGGAAGCGGACGCCGCCCCGCGGCAGGATCTCGGCGCCAAACGGCATCGCATGGCGGCTCGTGTGCACCAGGTCGCGATCGGGTGGCGGGTCGGCCGTGGCGCGGAGCACGGCGAGCGAGCGAGGCCCCGTCTTGTAGCTGCCGTCGCTCGCGATGATCGTGCCGCCGGGCCGCGCGTCCGCGTCGATGGTGTCGACGATCCGCTGCCACGAGGCGACGCCCGGCAGCGCCGGCATCCGCACGAGGATATCGCGGTCCGCGGCGTTGAAGACGATCAAGAATGTATCGTCGCGGCCCTCACCGGCAGCGGCCGTGCCGGCCGCGCCGCACAGGACGACAGCGAGGAGGCGCCGGTGCGGATCGTGCCAATCGGCCTCGCCCATCGGCGCGCCGGCTTCATTGTACCAGCTGACGTCGCGGACACCCGCCGCCGAGCGCTCGCGTCCGTGCAGGAAGGTCTGGCGCCGGAAGATCGGGTGCTGCGCCCGCAATTCGACCAGCCGAGCGACGAAGCCGATGAGCGCCTGGTCATCTGTGTCGAGGTCGGGCCACGGCAGCCACGCCGTCTCGTTGTCCTGACAGTAAGCGTTGTTGTTCCCGCCCTGGCTGTTGCCGAGCTCATCGCCGGCGAGCAGCATCGGTGTCCCCTGGGCGAGCAACAACGTCGCCAGCATGTTGCGGCGCTGGCGGAGCCGCAGTGCGCGCACCGCCGGGTCGCCGGTCAGTCCCTCGGCGCCACAGTTCCACGAGACGTTGTGATCGGTGCCGTCGCGATTGTCCTCGCCGTTCGCCAGATTGTACTTGCGCGAGTAGGCAACGAGGTCGGCGAGCGTGAAGCCGTCGTGGGCGGTGACGAAGTTGACGCTGGCCCAGGGCCGCCGGCCGTGGTTTGCGAACAGATCGGCCGAGCCGAGAAAGCGCGTCGCGAAGTCCGGCGTCAGCCGCTCATCGCCGCGCCAGAACGCGCGGGTCGTGTCGCGGAAACGGTCGTTCCACTCGCCCCAACCCGGGCCGAAACCGCCGAGGCGGTAGCCGCCGGGACC
>CAYUKE010000059.1:8867-12661 GCA_964445185.1 uncultured Geminicoccaceae bacterium | reverse complement strand
CGCTTGCAGATTCTCCGGCATCTCCGCTGCGCGGGGCAGATCACGGGCTGCGAAGGCTACGTCGAGAGCGCGGCAATCGGCGGGCTCGCCGGCCGCGCGGCGGCCGCGGAGCTGCGCGGCTTGAAACTGCCCCCGCCACCGCCGACGACCGCCCACGGCGCCCTACTCGCCCACATCACAAGCGGCGCGCGCGACGACACGTTTCAACCCATGAACGTCAATTTCGGCCTCTTCCCGCCGCCCGACCGGCGCATCAAGAAGGTCGAGCGCAAGCCTTGGCTGGCGCGCCGCGCCCTTGCTGACCTCGACGCTTGGCTCGGCAGCATTGCCGTGGCCGCCTGATTTGTGCGATCAAGTTCGCGCCGCAAATTCCTGTGGATGATCCCTCTCCGGCGCTTGCGCTCAGGACACCCCTCGCTCACTTTCCGCGCTAATCCTAGTGGGTCTGCGCGTGCCGCCGACCGCTCCCGAAAGCCGCATGACCGACGCGAAGCCCTATCAGATCCGTGGTACCCAGCAGACGCTCTTGGCGCTGCGCGTTGACCGCCCGGACGAGCCCGACTTCTTCGACCGACTGAAAGACGACGTCCTGCGCGCGCCCAGCCTGTTCAAGAATGCCCCGATCGTGATCGATGTCGCGGCTCTGGGCGATGCGCCGCCATTTGACCTCCGCAAGTTCATCGCGCGGGTACGCGCCTGCGACCTGCAGCCCGTCGGCGTCATCAACGGCAGCGACGGCTGGCGCAGCCCCACGGCTGCCGTCGGGCTGAGCGTTCTCGCCCCAGGCAAGGCGCACGAACCAGCGCCCGCCGCGGCGAGCGAGGCCCCGCCGCCCGAACCAGCCATCGAGCCATCGGCTGCGGGACGAACGCTGCTCGTCGATGCGGCTGTGCGCGGCGGTCAGCAGGTCTACGCCCCGGCTGGCGATCTCGTTTGCGTTGCCCCGGTGTCCAATGGCGCCGACGTCATCGCCGCCGGGCACCTCCACATCTATGCCACCCTGCGCGGGCGGGCGTTCGCCGGTTTCGATGGTGACCGCTCGGCGATGATCTTCTGCGACCGCCTGGAGGCGGAGCTGGTCAGCATCGCCGGCTGTCATCTGGTCAACGACGAGCTCCCGCGCCACACCATCGGCAAGCGCGTGCGCATCAAGGTGGCAAACGACTCGCTTGTCGTCGACGCCGTCAACTGATCCGGCCCGGGCTGGCCGCGAATCGGAGAGGAGAAAGCTCTTTGGCCACCATCGTCACGGTCACCTCCGGCAAAGGTGGCGTCGGCAAGACGACCTCGGCGGCCGCCATCGCCGCAGGATTGGCGCAGGCCGGCAAGAAGACCGTGGTCGTCGATTTCGACGTGGGCCTGCGCAACATCGACCTGATCATGGGCTGCGAACGGCGCGTCGTGTTCGATTTCGTCAATGTTATCCATGACGACATTCGGCTGCAGCAGGCGCTGATCCGGGATAAGCGGCTCGACAATCTCTACGTGCTGCCGGCCTCGCAGACACGCGACAAGGACGCGCTCGACAAGGAAGGCGTTGGCCGCGTTCTCGATGAACTCAAGCGCGAGTTCGACTTCGTCATCTGCGACAGCCCCGCCGGCATCGAGCGAGGCGCCCTGATGGCGCTGTACTACGCCGACGAGGCCATCGTGGTTGCCAACCCCGAAGTGTCCTCAGTCCGCGACAGCGACCGGATCATCGGGATCTTGAACAGTCGCTCCAAGCGGGCGGAGGACGATGCGGAGCCCGTCAAGCAGCATCTGCTGCTGACCCGCTACGACGCAGAACGAGTTGAGCAGGGCGAGATGCTGCGGACGGAAGATGTGCTCGAGATCCTCGCCATCCCGCTGCTCGGCGTCATCCCGCAGGACGGCGCGGTCCTCGCCGCCTCCAATGTCGGAACGCCGGTGGTGCTCGAAGAGAAGGCGATCGCCGGTCAGGCCTATCGTGACGCGGTGCGGCGGCTACTCGGCGAGGACGTGCCGATGCGCTTCATCGAGCGCCCCCGCGGCGGCTGGTTCCAGCGGCTGTTGAGGAGAAGCGCGTGAGACTCCTCGAGTTCTTTCTCGGCAATCGCCCGCGCACGGCCGACTCGGCGAAGGACCGGCTCAAGCTCATCGTCGTTCGCGATCGGGCGGCGACGGGCTCCGGACCGGATTTCCTGCCGCTCCTGCAGAAAGACCTCATCGAGGTGGTGCGCCGCTACGTCGACATCGACGACGACAAGGTGATCGTCGATGTCGACAAGCGCGACAACCTCTCCATGCTCGAGGTCAACATCGAGCTGCCCGGCCGCTACGGCAACTGAGCGAGGCTCTCGGGTTCGTCTCACCCGGCGGACATGAAACTCATCTGTCCAGCTGTGCGGACTAGCACGGCGTAACCGCAAGCTGTCTGCTTCCCTGCGCCAAGCCGCGCTAGCGGGCGCGTTGCGTCCGGCTGAGCGCCGCGAGGCAGCGCAGGGGGGAGGCAACATGTCGGGCACCACGGTGGACGTAGTGGTCGATCGCGTCGTCGATGGCGACACCATCCGGGTTTTCCTGGCCGAGGGCGAGGATGGCACTCGGAGCGACAGCGTTCGCATCCTCGCACTGGACACGGAGGAGGTACACAGCTCCGGCGGCAAGCCGGTCACACCGTTAGGCCGGCGGGCGTCGGAGCGAGCCAAGGAGCTGATCCGCCCCGGCGATACGGTCCGGCTCGTCCTCCCAGGCAATGAGCCGCGCGACGAGGCGCTGCGCAAGCATCGCGGCAATTTCGGTCGGCCGCTCGTCTACGTCGAGCTCGAAGACGGTCGCGATTTCCAGGAGATCGTGATCCGCGAAGGCCTGAGCCCCTACTTCGTGAAGTACGGGTACGCTCATTTCAGCCTGCGGCATGCTCGCTACCAGGCAGCCGAGCGGGCGGCGCAGGCTGAACACCTCGGGGTTTGGGATCAGATCACGCACAACGGCAGCGCGTTTCGCAACTATGCCGCGCTGACGACATGGTGGGACCTCCGGGCTCGCATCATCGAAGGCTACCGGGAGGTGAAGCGTCGCGCGCCCGAAGCCAATCTCTTCAACACGCGGCTCGACTACGATAAGTTGGTGGAGATCGCTCGAGCCCGCGAGACGACGACGGTTTTCATGGAGCTGCGTAGCTTCAGTCCGGTCGGTGCTGACCACGTCGCATTTCGCACCGGCTCCACGGAGCAACCATTTCAGCTCTTCGTTCCCAACGGCAACGCCGGCGAGGGCGCGGACGTCCTGCAGCTCTTGCAAAGCCGCTACGTCAGCGAGGGCGAGGCGCATCCTCGCCGGTCCTACGCGTATGTCACCGGCCCGACGAAGCTGTTTCCGGACGACGCGAGCGGCCGGCCCGAGATCGTCGTGACAGACCCTGCCCAGGTCACCGACTGGCCGGCAGCCGCGATCGAACGCGCGGTCGCCACGGCGATTTAGGTGTGGACGGTCGCCGTTCGCGAGCTCGTTCTGCCGGTCCCAACGCGCCGCAGCCGCCGACGTGCGGGAGGCGCGCGCCTGCGATGCCTTGTGGGCGGTTGCTTCGGTCGAGCCTGGCGGTCGGACGAGCCGGCGGCTGCGTTTCGACCGGTCACCATTCGCACTCTTGTCAAGGCGGGCGTAGCGGCCTAGCCAGTAAGTGTCTCAACGGGGTGCCTTCAGGGCTGAGATGCGTGCGCGCGAACCCGTCGAACCTGAACCGGATCATGCCGGCGGAGGGATTGAGGCGGGTTTGCGGCGTCGCCGGGCCCCGCGCCCCCCCGCCCCCCGGGGCGAAGTGCGGGCGCCCC
>CAYUKE010000059.1:0-8857 GCA_964445185.1 uncultured Geminicoccaceae bacterium | reverse complement strand
CGTGCCCGGCTCCCGCCGGCCACGAGGGCGAAGTGGCGGACACAGCCAGCACCGGCATCGATTGGAGCGAACGCGCGGCGCGCTGCCTTGAGGCCGTGCTGACCAACGCCCCGCATATTCACGTGCTGACCAACCCGGTCGCCCAACGCTTCTCCGCGAACCTTCTGCTCGCCGTCGGTGCCCAACCGAGCATGTCCGCGGCACCAGGCGAGATCGAGGCGTTCGCGGCGCGAACATCGGCACTGGTCGCCAATCTCGGCATGCTCGACGACGCGCGCCGCGACGCCCTCGCCCGTGCGCTGCCGATCGTCCAGCGCCGCGCCCTGCCCTGGGTGCTGGACCCGGTGAAGATCGATCGCTCGCCCGAGCGCTGTCGTTTCGCCGTCGCGCTCGTCGCGAAGTCCCCGACGGTCGTCCGCGGCAACGCGGCGGAAATGGCGCTGCTCGCGGACCTCGACATCGCCGCACGCGCCACGACCGGCGCCGTCGACGTGGTCCAGACCGGTGCCGCGACGGTTCGCATCGCGAACGGTCACCCGTTGATGGACCGCGTCACAGCCGTCGGCTGTGCCGGAACGACACTTATCGCCGCGTTCCTGGCGATCGAGGAGGACAGCCTCGTCGCCACCGTGGCCGCGCTGTTGGCGCTCGGGGTTGCAGGCGAGCTCGCAGGTGAAACCGCGCAGGGGCCGGGGACGTTCATGCCCGCCTTACTCGACGCGCTTTACCACCTTTCCCCTGACCAACTGAGCGCGCGGGCCAACGTCGCATGACTGAGCTGGATCTCCGCCTCTATGCCGTGCTCGACCCCGCCCAATTGGCGACCGCCGACCCCGTCGACGCCGCCATGGCGGCGGTCGCCGGCGGCGCGACGCTGCTTCAGCTTCGCGACAAGGGTGGCGACACCCGCGCGACGCTCGTCCTTGCCCGCGCCCTAGTGGCGGCGCTCGACGGGCCGGTGCCGTTGCTCATCAACGACCGTGTCGACATCGCGCACGCGGCGGGAGCGGACGGCGTGCACCTGGGGCGCACCGACCTGCCGCCCCGCGACGCGCGGGGCATCCTCGGGGAAAGCGCGATCATCGGCATCACCATCCACCACGCCGCGGATGCGAACGCCGACGCGCGTGTCGACTATGCCTGCCTGGGGCCGGTCTACGCGACGGCGAGCAAAGACCCGGGCGACCCGCCGCTGGGCCCGGTGGGCCTCGCCGCGCTCGCGGGCGCTACTCGCCGTCGGCTAGGGCCGACCCCGCTCTGCGCCATCGCCGGGATCGATGCGGCGCGCGCGCCCGAGGTGGTCGCCAGCGGCGTCGACGGCGTCGCCGTGATCGGCGCGCTGTTTCGTGCCGACGACATCGCCGCCGCGGCGCGCGCACTGCGTCGCCAAGTGGACACCGCGCTGGCCGGAGCCTCCCGATGACGACGCCTATCGCGCTCACCATCGCCGGCTCGGATTCTGGCGGCGGCGCCGGCATCCAGGCGGATCTGAAGACCTTCTCCGCCCTCGGCGTCTACGGCTGCTCAGTGATCGCCGCGCTGACGGCGCAGAACACGCGTGGCGTGTTCGGAATCCACGGCATCGAGCCGGCGTTCGTGCGCGCCCAGATGGATGCCGTGTTCGACGATCTGGACGTGGCGGCGGTCAAGATCGGCATGCTCGGCACGGCCTCCACCATCGAGGCGGTCGCGAAAGGCTTGGAGGCAGCACGCCCGCGCTGGGTCGTCGTCGATCCGGTCATGGTCGCGAAAGGCGGTGATCGCCTCCTCGATCCCGATGCGGTCACGGCACTGCGGCAACGGCTCCTGCCCCTCGCCTCGATCGTCACGCCGAACCTACCGGAGGCCGCGGACCTCTTGGGTATCGAGGTGCCGGACGCGCGCAGCCGGATGGCCAACGTTGCCGCCCGTTTGCAGCAGCTCGGACCTGCCAACGTCCTGCTCAAGGGTGGGCACTTGGAAGGGGCAGAGAGCCCCGATCTGCTCCTGCACGGCGGCGAGCATCACTGGCTCGAAAGCCCGCGGGTGCCGACACGCAACACCCATGGCACCGGCTGCACCCTGTCGGCGGCGATCGCGGCACGGCTCGCGCGTCGTGTGCCGCTGCCGCAGGCCGTCGCCGACGCAAAGGCCTACATCGCTGCGGCCATCACCGCCGCCGACGGGCTCGTGATCGGCAGCGGCCGAGGCCCGGTTCACCACTTCCACGCCCTCTGGACGGATGTGTCGTGACCGGGGTGCGACGCCGTTCGGCTCTCGTTGCCGGCGCCGCGGCGGCCCTCGCGTCGCCCCACCTCGCTCGCGCCGAAGGCCCTGTCCGCTGGCGCATGGCAACTGCCTGGCCCGCCGACCTGCCCGGACCCGGTGTCAGCGCGCGGCGGATCTGTGAGCGCGTCGAGGCGCTGTCGGGCGGGCGTTTCGTGATCGAACTCTTTCCTGCCGGGACGCTCGTCCCGGCGTTTGAAGTCATGGATGCCGTTGGCAGCGGCACCGTCGAAATCGGCCACGCGGCCTCAGTTTTTTGGGCGGGTAAGCTGCCGTCAGCGCCGTTCTTCCTGGCCGCGCCCTTCGGCCTGGTGCCGCAGGAGCACAACGCGTGGATCGAGATCGGGGGCGGGCAGGCACTCTGGGATCGCTACTATGCCGATCTGGGCGTGAAGCCATACCTCGGCGGCAATACCGGCATGTCGATGGGCGGCTGGTTCCGCCGCGAGATCGCGAACGCTGCCGACTTCGCCGGGGTTCGTTTGCGCTAGCCGGGCTTCGGCGGTCGGCTCTTGGCCGAACTCGGGATCGTGCAGGTGACACTACCGCCGGGGGAAACGCTGCAGGCGCTGCGCGCGGGTACCATCGACGCCGCCGAATTCGCCGGCCCGGCGAGCGATCTTGGCCTCGCGTTTCACGACGCGGCGAAGTTCTACTACTGGCCGGGCGTGCACGAGCCGAACGGCTCTAGCGAAGTAGTTGTCAGCCGCCGAGCCCTCGACAGCCTGCCGACCGATCTCCGGGCCGTGCTCGAACATGCCTGCGCGACGGAGAATGCCTCGGCGCTGGCCGAGAGTGAGCGCCGCAACGCCGCCGCACTTGCCCGCCTGACCGACGATTTCGACGTCGAGCTTCGCCGCTTTCCAAGCGACGTCATCGACGCGACGCGCGCCGCGGCTCGCGACCTCTACGCGGACCTCGAGGCGCAGAGCGGCATCGAGGGCGAGATCGCTGCGAGCTACACCGCCTTCCGCGAAACAGCGCGCCCATGGTCGCGCCTTTCCCTCCTGGCCTTTCTCGACGCGCGGAACAACACATGACGCTTCTCAACACCGTCAAGGACGAAACCGCCGCGGCCCACCTGATCCGAGCGAGCGAGGCGGATTGGCGCGCGTTCACCCACCACGCGTTCGTTGCCGGCCTCGGGGCGGGGTCGCTGCCCGAACCCTGCTTTCGCTACTACCTGGTTCAGGACTACCGGTTCTTGATCCACTTTTCCCGCGCGTGGGCGCTCGCCGCGTTCAAGAGCGACGAGGTCGCGGAGATCCGCAGCGCCGCCAATCTGGTGCGGACGCTGATCGATGACGAGTTGCAGTTGCATGTGGCTACCTGTGCCGGTTGGGGCTTAGGCGAGACGGAGCTCCAAGCCGCGGCGGAGCACCCGGCGAACGCTGCCTATACGCGCTTCGTGCTCGAGCGCGGACTTGCGGGCGACCTCGCGGACCTGCTTGTCGCCCTGGCCCCGTGCGTGGTCGGCTATGCGGAGATCGGCCGGCGGCTCACCAACGACCCAGCGACGCAGACCGAGGGCAATCCTTACGCCGAATGGATCGCCACCTACGCCGGTGCCGCCTACCAAACGGGCGCGGCCGCGAGCGTCGCGCAGCTCGACCGCGTGCTTGAGAAGCGCCTCGGGACCAACCCCTGGAGCCAACCGCGCTGGCCCGATCTTGTTGAGACCTTCCGCACCGCGACACGGCTCGAGATCGGCTTCTGGGAGATGGGCCTCGCTGCGGGCTGAGGACCTCGGCCGGTCGCAGCGGGCGCGATGGCGACCAGACCTCGGTGCCTGGACACGACCTTTCTGGACGGCAGTCGGGTTTGTGTTGGCGTGGGAAGCGGTGGTCCGGCTCACCGAGGTCCCACCCTTCATACTCCCCGGACCTGCTGCGGTTCTTCGCACCCTCGTCGAGCGCTGGCCGCTGCTCGTTGAGCACGCGGCTATCACCGTCTTTGAGATCCTGGCCGCCCTGGTGCTTGCGATCCTCCTCGGGGCGACGTCGGCGTTGCTTCTCGCCACGTCGACGGCGGCGCGACGCTGGCTGCAGCCGCTGCTGGTCGTCAGCCAAGCCTTGCCGGTCTTCGCGCTCGCCCCACTGCTCGTGCTCTGGCTTGGCTACGGCCCGGGCTCGAAGATCGCGATGGCCGTTCTCATCGTCTATTTTCCGCTGACCACTAGCCTCTACGACGGCCTGCGACGCGCGGACCCGAACCTGCTCGACCTAGCCTCGCTGCAGGGCGCCTCCGCCTGGCAGCGTCTACGCTACGTCCGCCTCCCTGCGGCTATGCCGGCCTTCGCCTCCGGCCTCCGGGTCGCCGCTGCGGCTGCGCCGATCGGGGCCATCGTCGGGGAGTGGGTCGGCTCTAGCGGGGGCCTCGGCTTCCTGATGCTCCACGCCAACGCGCGAATGCAGGTTGATCTGATGTTCGCGGCGCTGCTGGTCCTCGCAGCCATGGCGCTCACCCTCTACGCCGCCGTTGACCGCTTCGCGCGTGCTCTCGCGCCATGGCGAGCGGAAAGCGTGGACGACACCAATCAGAGGGAGCCTAGTCGATGACACGCGCTTTCGTCTTGTTCCTGGCGCTCGCGACGAGCACGCCAGCCACTGCTCAGGAACGCCTCACGGTGCTGCTCGACTGGTTCGTCAACCCCGATCACGCACCGCTGATCATCGCCCAGGAGCGCGGGTACTTTACCGCTGCCGGGCTTGAGGTGGAGCTGATCGCGCCGGCCGATCCCAACGACCCGCCTAAGCTGGTTGCCGCGGGACAGGCCGATATAGCCGTGTCATATCAGCCGCAGCTCCATCTGCAGGTGCACGAGGGGCTGCCACTCGTTCGCGTCGGTACCCTGGTCGCGACGCCGCTGAACAGCCTGGTCGTCCTCCGCGACGGCCCCATCGCCGAGATCGCGGACCTGGCTGGGCGCAAGGTGGGCTTCTCCGTCGGTGGCTTCGAGGAGGTATTGCTCGGCGGCATGTTGGATCGCCATGGGCTGACGCTCGCCGATCTTGAGCTGGTCAACGTCAACTTCTCCCTGTCCCCCGCCCTTGTCGCCGAACAGGTCGATGCGGTGATCGGCGCGTTTCGGAACTTTGAGCTCAATCAGCTCGACATCATCGATCGACCGGGGCGCGCGTTCTTTCCCGAGGAGCACGGCGTGCCGCCCTACGACGAGCTCATCTACGTCGCGCGGCGCGACCAGCTCGACGATCCGCGGCTCATCAGCTTCCTCGACGCGACCGAGCAGGCCACCCACTGGCTGTTGAACCACCCGGAGGACGGTTGGGACCTGTTCCGCGCGACCGCATTAGAACTTGACGACGAACTCAACCGCAGGGCGTGGGGTGACACGCTGCCGCGCCTCGCGCTCGCGCCCGCGGCTCTCGACCATGGACGCTACCGTAGGTTTGCAGAATTCCTTGCCAACAGCGGTCTCATCGACGAAGCAAGACCGGTCGGCGAATACGCCGTCGACCTCGGCGCCCTCGACTGACGCGCGAGGCCCTTGACCCATATGGCGCCGCACCGGAAGGTCACGCCACATCGCAGGAGCACGGAGATCCGTGGGATGACCGACTTCGAGGAGGGCAGAATCCCCGAAGAGGCGCGGGTCGATCCCGCGCAGGTCGGTTTCGACCTAGACCACACGCTCGACGCCATTGTCGGTCTTCGCGCCGAGGTTCCGGACGACGCCTTCACCGCCGAGGCGTTGGGTACCGAGCGACGGGGCTCGGGGATCGTCATCGACGACCGTGGTTTGGTGCTCACCATCGGTTACCTCGTGACCGAGGCGACCGACGTCTGGCTGACGACCAACAGCCACTCGGTCGCGCCGGCCGATGTCGTTGCCTACGATCAGGTCACCGGCTTCGGCCTGTTGCGCGCCCTTCGGCGCCTCGACGCGCCCGCGCTCGATATCGCTGCCGCCGCGGGTGCGCAGGTTGGCAGCCGCGTGGTCATCGCCGGCGCCGGCGGCCGCGACAACTCGCTCACGTCCCGCCTCGCGGCGAAGCGCGAGTTCGCGGGTTACTGGGAATATCTTCTTGAGCAGGCCCTCTTCACCGTGCCGGCGCACCCACGCTGGAGCGGCACGGCCATGCTCGACGAGCAGGGGAAGCTGCTCGGCGTCGGCTCCCTGCTGGTCCAGACCACGAGCTCCAGCGGCCAAACCCAGGCCGGCAACATGTTCGTGCCCGCCGACCTCCTGGCGCCAATCCTCGACGATCTCCTTAGCTACGGCCGGGTTCGACGCGAGCCGCGGCCGTGGCTCGGCATCTACCCGGCCGAAACCGACGAGGGGATCGAAGTGACGGCCACAGCGGATACCGGGCCGGCGGCGGCGAGTGGGATCGACGAGGGCGATCTCTTGATCGAGGTCGGTGGCGACCCGGTGCAAACGCTCGCCGAGCTGTACCGCAAGATGTGGCAGCTGGGCCCCGCTGGAACGAAGATTCCGCTGACCGTGCTGCGTGACGGTCGAGCGCGCGAGATCACCGTGACTTCCGGCAATCGTGACGATTTTCTGAAGCGGCCGGCGCTGCACTAAGCGGCAACGGCGCCCCCGGCCCGCCGCTTGCAGAACGACCGTCAGCGGCGACGGCGGTTGCCGAAGCGCCGCGGCGAAGGTCGCGGCGCCGGGTCGCCAGGTCGGCGCGTCGCTCCCTCACTCTCCGGTGGCTTGATCAGCTCTGGCGCCGGTGGCGCCTCGTCGGCAATGATGAACGCGCGGCGAACACGATCGCCAGCCTGCGCTGCCGCGACCTCATTCGCGGCGTGGACGACAGCGAGGGGCGTCGCCTCGTCGATCGTGTCACCGTGCCCGGCAACCTCGGCTAGGCCCACACGGTGGTCGACGGCGTCACTCGTCCGCTGCCGACCGCCGCCGAGCTCGACCACCGACCAGCCCAAGGCGCGCGCGTCGATACCGGCGACGACACCGCCACGCTCGGCATGGATTGCCTGGACGACCGGCGCGGTCGGCAGCAGCGCTTGCGGCCGGTCGACCAGGTCCGACGGACCGCCAAGACCCGCGACCATCCGCGCAAATCGCTCGGCCGCGTGCCCGCTCGCCAACGCCTGCTGGACCCGCTCGGCGGCCCGCTCCTCGTCGCTATCCGCGCCGGCCAGCACCAGCCCCGTGGCAGCGAGCGCGACGACCACCTCCTCCAGACGCCAATCAACCGGCTCACCCTTGAGCAGCGCGATCGCTTCAGCGACCTCGAGCGCATTGCCGGCCGTCCGCCCCAGACACTGGCTCATGTCGGTCAACAGCGCCCGGCACGGCAGACCGCTACCGACCGCAACCTCGACCAAGCTTTGCCCGAGTTCCCGAGCGACACCAAGGCTCGGCAGGAACGCACCGCTGCCGACCTTGACGTCCATCACCAGCCCCTGGACGCCGACGGCAAGCTGCTTCGCCAAGATCGAGGACGTGAGCAGCGGGACGCTTTCGACGGTGGCAGTGACGTCACGGACAGCATAGAGACGGCGGTCGGCCGGCGCGATCGCCTCGCTGCTGCCGACGATGGCGCAGCCGGCATCGGCGACGACCTGGCGGAACCGCGCCTCGTCAGGCCGGATCTGATAGCCAGTGATGGCCTCGAGCTTGTCCAGAGTGCCGCCAGTATGCCCCAGCCCGCGGCCCGATATCTTCGGCACGTAGGCCCCGCAGGCAGCCAGCACGGGGCCCAGCACAAGGCTCACCTTGTCACCGATGCCACCGGTCGAGTGCTTGCCGATCACCGGCCCCGGCAGATCCCAGGCGAGCGTCGAGCCGCTGTCGCGCATCGCGAGCGTTAGGGCTACGGTCTCATCCGGACTCATACCGTTCAGAAGCACAGCCATCGCGAAGGCGGCCGCCTGTGCTTCCGACACGCTGCCGTCGGCGATCCCGGCGACCAAGGCGCTGACTTCCTCGGGCGGCAGGCGCAACCGATCGCGCTTGTGGGCGATGATCTCCTGAACGAGCATGGGATCGGGCCGTGCTGACCTCGCTGACGTCAGTGTTTAGAACTGCCCGCGTAGCGCGTCGAGCAGCGACGAAGTGCCAATACGGAAGGTCGCAGCACCAACTTGATCGGCCTCGAGGACGGCGTCGGCCCGCGCCAGATGGTCGGCCGCTTCGGCGATCGTCTCGACACCAACAACCTTGAGGCCGACGCGACCACCGGCCTCGGCGACGACCGTAAGCAGCGTGGCCAGGTCATCCGGCGTCACCTGCCTTGCGATCGCCGTTCGCAGCATGTCCGCGCCGGCCATTACCGCCGCTCGGGCCGTGGCCGTGATCAAGGCCGGGTCGACCAGCCGACCGGCCTCGACGATCAGGCCCACACCACCGCCGGCCGGACGCGTGGCGGCACAGGCCTCGACCAGCTCGCCGACGAGACCGACGTCGCCCGCGAGGACCGCATCCACCGGTGCCGCGACGTCGACCTCGTCGGCACCGGCGGCGAACGCGGTCGCCGTAGCGTCCGCCGCACGCGCCACGTCGTCGTCGGCATTCGGAACGTTCGCAGTCGTGATCAGTCGAACAGCCGAGCCGGCAAGCATTAATCTCGCGACGGATAGCTGGTCGGGCGCGACGCCTAGC
>CAYUKE010000058.1:0-12694 GCA_964445185.1 uncultured Geminicoccaceae bacterium | reverse complement strand
AGCCTCATCGTCATCCGTACGACGACCGCCTCGATGACCGCGAAGATCGCCGATGCGGCCCGCCGCGTGGCTACGACGGGGACGCAGGTCGTCGCGGTCAACCCGACCACTGGGCCCAGGTCGATCGAAGGCCACCACGACGAGGCGATGTGCGTGCCACCGATGCTCGCCCTGTTCGAGCAGGGGTTTGCCGCCGGCGCTGATGCCGGCGTCGTCGCCTGCTTCGACGATCCGGGGCTGTATGCGGTGCGCGAGATCACGGACCGGCCCGTCCTCGGCATCTGCGAAGCGGCGATGCTGGCGGCCTCGGTCGTCGCGAGCCGCTTCTCGGTGGTCACCACGCTCGGCCGCGCGATCCCCATCGTCGAAGCCCTCGCGGGGCGCTACGGCATGGCCGACAAATGCCGCCGCGTCCGCGCCGCCGAGATTCCCGTGCTGGCCCTCGAGCAACCCGGTTCGGGCGCGCAGGATCGGGTCCGCAGCGAGGTTGCCCGCGCCGTTGCGGAGGACGGGGCGGAGGCGGTGATCCTAGGGTGCGCCGGCATGGCCGACCTCGCGCTTGACCTCTCCGCGCAGGCCGGCGTGCCCGTCATCGACGGCGTTGCCCCCGCGACCCGCTTCGCCGAGGCGCTCGCCGGACTTGGCATTCGCACGAGCAAGGTCGCGAGCTTCGCGTATCCGCGGGTCAAGGAACCCAGCGCATGAGCGGATCAGCCACCGACTATCCCCGCGACCTCAGGGGCTACGGTCGCTTGCCGCCCGATCCGCGCTGGCCGGGTGGCGCGCGAATCGCCGTCCAGTTCGTGATCAACTACGAGGAAGGCGGCGAGAACTCTATCCTGCATGGCGATGCTGCGGCCGAGGCGTTTCTCTCGGAGATCATCGGCGCCGTGCCGCTCCAGGGCGCGCGCCATCTCAACATGGAATCGCTCTACGAGTACGGCAGCCGGGCAGGCTTCTGGCGCCTGTATCGCCTGTTCACGGAGCGACGGTTGCCCGTCACCGTCTTCGCGGTTGGCATGGCGATAGCGCGACACCCAGAGGCTGGTGCGGCGATGGCAGAGGCCGGCTGGGAAGTCGCGAGCCACGGCTGGCGCTGGATCGATTACCACGGCATCGACGCGGCGACCGAGCGCCGACACATCACGCTGAGCCTGGAGGCGATCGAGGGCGCCTGTGGCGAGCGACCGGTCGGCTGGTACACCGGCCGGATCAGCGCCAACACCCGCCGCCTGGTCGTCGAGCATGGCGGGCTCATCTACGACGCCGACAGCTATGCGGACGAGCTGCCCTATTGGAACCACGAGTACGGCCGGCCGCATTTGGTCGTTCCGTACACGCTCGATGCGAACGACATGCGCTTCGCGACGGCACAGGGATTCAACACGGGCGACCAGTTCTTCATCTACTTGCGCGACACGTTCGATCAGCTTTGGGAAGAAGGTGGCGACGCACCCAAGATGATGTCGGTGGGCCTCCATTGTCGGCTGGCAGGCCGGCCGGGTCGCGCCCGCGCGCTGGCGCGCTTCCTCGACCACGTACTGGACCATGATGGCGTCTGGGTGTGTCGCCGCGATGCCATAGCGCGCCATTGGCAAGCCACCCATCCACCTCTGGTGACGCCGTGAGCGCCATCGCCGTCCGCACGATGCGCCGCGAGGACCTGGCGCTGACACTCGACTGGGCGGCGGCAGAAGGTTGGAACCCGGGGCTGCAGGACGCACGCTGCTTCACGACCGTCGACCCGGCCGGCCTGCTCCTCGGCACCGTAGACGACCAGCCGGTCGGTGCGATCACCGTCGTCAACTACGACCCGCACTTCGCCTTTCTCGGTTGCTATTTGGTGCGCCCGGAGCTGCGCGGCCGCGGGCACGGGCTGGCGCTGTGGCACGCGGGCATGGCGCACGCCGGCGCTCGCCTCGTCGGGCTCGACGGCGTCGTCGCGCAACAGGCCAACTACGCGCGATCTGGCTTCGTCCTGGCCCACCGCAACATCCGCTTCGGCGGGCTACTCGAACCGAGGCCCACGTCGGCGGAGCTGTTGCCGCTGACGGCCACCGACCTCGACGCAATCGCGACCCTGGACGCGAAGGTGTTCCCCGCCGCGCGCACCCCTTTCCTCGAAGCGTGGCTGACGGCGCCGGGCCATGTCGCGCTCGGTCTCCGCCGCGACGGAGGCCTGGTCGGGTTTGCGGTGCGGCGTCCGTGTCGGACTGGCGCCAAGATCGGCCCGGTCGTCGCCCCTGACCGCGCCGGCGCAGAGGCGTTGATCGATGGTCTCGTCGCCCGCGCCGGACGCGGCGAGCACTTCCTCGACGTGCCCGAGCGAAATCGCGCAGCGGTGACGCTTGCGGAAGAGCGAGGCTTGCGGCCCGTCTTCGAGACCGCGCGGATGTACACAGGTCCGGCGCCGGCCCTGGCCCTCGGCCACGTGTTCGGCATCACCACCTTCGAACTCGGCTAGCGCCACTCGACGGAGGTCGCCCAGCGGTGATCATCATCCTGTCATCTCCAGAGCGTTAGTGAGATTCCGCCCGGCGCGCGTCGACGGGCCCTGGGGGGACTTGTTCTTCGTCACAAGGAGAGAGGGGTGATGGTCGACCTCGCGACCCGTCTGACCCGCTTGAGCCTCACGCTCGCCGCCACGACAGCGCTCACCGCCGCCGCTCATGCCGCCTGCCCGCCGGCAACCGTCGCCGACGATCAAGGCCTCGTCGGCGCGGTCCCGCAGCAGTTCGAGCTGGCCGAGTTGCAGGAGCTGGGCGGCTGCGAGCTGAGCTTCGCCGAGAACCCGGACATATCTTCCCTGAACGCGCGGATCATCGGCAACCCGGACACGCTGCCACCAGTCGCCGAGCGTCTGCCGGCAGAGCCCCTCGTCGTCGCGCCGTATGAGCAGATCGGTGCCTATGGCGGTGTCCTCGACGGTCTTTCGAACGCAACCGAGGCCGGTACCTCCGACCTCCTTTCGATCCGGCACGTCAACCTGGTCCGCTTCGCCGACGACCTCGTCACGATCGTTCCCAACGTCGCCAAGAGCTGGGAATGGAACGACGACTTCACCGAGCTGACTTTCACGCTCCGGCAAGGGCACAAGTGGTCGGATGGCGCGCCCTTCACCGCGGCGGACGTCGCCTTCTGGTACAACGACATCACGCTCAACGAGAACATCGTCGAGGAGCCGCGTGACGTCTGGCTTGCCGGCGGGGAGCCGTTCACGGTCGAGGCCGTCGACGACGTTACGGTGCGCTTCGCGATGGCGGCACCGAAGCCGGGCCTTCTGGCGCTGCTCGCCTCCGACTACGCACAACCGTTCCAGCCGCGGCACTTCCTCGGCCAATTCCATCCCGACATCAATCCGGAGGCCGACGCGCTCGCCACGGCCGCGGGCTTCGCCAACGGCTACGAGGTCATCAACTTCTACTATGGGGCGTCCGACTGGAAAGATGTGCCGTCGCCGATCTTCAAGGATCCAGGGAAGATCTCGGCGCTTCCGGCCGCCGTCGTGCCGACCCTCGAGAGCCACATCACCATCGAGGACACCACCGAAGGCCGCCGCGTCGTTGCCAACCCGTTCTTCTTCAAGGTCGACACCGCGGGCAACCAGCTGCCCTACATCAACGAGATCGCGGAGCTTTACGTTCCGGACAACGAGGTCCGCATTCTCAAGATGATCAATGGCGAGATCGACTACAAGGCCCAGTCGGTCAGCCTGCCGGACGCGCCGACCTTGCTCGATAACCAGGAGGCCGGTGACTATACCGTCGACCTACGGCCGCAGATCTCCTTCCCGTCGATCGCCTTCAACGTCACGAGCGAAGACCTGGCGCGGCGGGAGCTGTTCAACGAGCGCGACTTCCGCCTGGCAATGAGCCGCGCGATCAATCGCGAGGAGATCAACTCAGCCGCGTACTTCGACCTCGGCGAACCTCGGGCGGATATCGGTTTCGACCCAGTGCCGCCGTTCGTCACCGAGGAGCAGGCGGTTTACGGCACCGAGTACGACCCCGGGTTCGCAACCGCGACCCTCGACGAGCTGGCCGTGGTGGACCAGGACGGCGACGGCTTTCGCGACCTGCCGAACGGTGAGCGCCTGCTGTTGAACCTGCAGTTCACAACGCAGGCTATCTCCACGGCCGTTGTCGAGCTGGTCGCCCAGAACTGGAACGATGTCGGGATTCAGACGACGCTGAAGGAGGTCACCTCCGACGAGTACCGCGCCGCCCAGTCGGCCAACGAGCTCGATGTCCTGATGTGGCGGCGCGGTCAGCCGCTGCCGATCGTCCTCGGCGACGCCAAGAGCTTCGTGGCACCGTTCGGCGACTACTTCAGCCTGCGCACGGGCATGCTCTGGGCGCAGTGGATGGAGTCCGACGGTAAGGAAGGCGTCGAGCCTCCAGCTTGGGTCGGCGATTGGGAGCAGACGGTCCTGGCCTGGCAGCAGCACGAGCTCGGCAGCGAGGAGTCGGATCGGATTGGCGCCGAATTGGTGCAGAAGGTGCTCGACCAGTACCTGTTCATCGGACTTGTTCAGTCACCGAACCCGGTCTTCCACAACAATGCGCTGGCCAACTTCCGCGCGCCGGAAACGTGGTCCTACGAGTACTACCGCATGTACCCGTACCGTCCGCAGCAGTGGTCGCTGGTCGAGTAGGCCACCGGCTCGACGGAGCGCCGCCCCGACATCGGGCGGCGCTCCGCGCCTAGGGAACGCCGAAGATGGCCTTCGCTCGATATCTGGGCGTGCGCGCAGCGATGGCGCTGATCACGCTGCTGCTCGTCTCCTTCATCGTGTTTACGTTGATGGAGCTCGTGCCCGGCAACTGCGCCGAGCGGTACATCGCCTACAAGACCACCCAGGGGCAGTCGATCACCGACGAGGACATCCGCGCGATGGAGGCGCAGATGGGCCTCGACCGGCCCTTCGTCGAACGCTGGGGGACTTGGGTGTCCGGCGTCTTTCTGCGAGGTGACTTCGGCGATAGCTGCCTGCTCCGGGCGCCGGTCAACCAGATCGTCGGCGACAAGTTCTGGCTGTCTTTGGCGATTTGTTTCGGCGCGCTTCTTGTCGCCTATCTCATCGCGGTGCCGGTTGGCATCGCCTCGGCCGAGCTGCGCGGTAGCTGGTTCGACGGCGCCTTGCGGTTCGTCAGCTATCTGGGCCTGGCGCTACCCAACTTCTTCCTCGCCCTCATTATCCTCCTGCTCGCGACGGTGCTGTTCGGCGAGAGCTTGACGGGCCTGTTCAGTCCCGAGTTTCGCGAAGCGGCCTGGAGCTGGCCCAAGTTCTGGGACCTCGTATCCCACGCCTGGGTGCCGATCCTCATCCTCGGCTGGTCCGCGACCGCCTTTCAGCTGCAGACCGTCCGCGCGCTTGTCTCCGACGAAAAGGACAAGCTCTACGTCACCGCCGCCCGCGCGCGCGGCATCAGCGGCGGCGCACTGCTCTGGCGCTATCCCGCGCGCCATGCCCTGGGGCCGGTCGTCAACTCGATCGGGTTCGACCTCAACCGCGTCTTCAACGAATTGCCGATCGTCGCTGTCGTCTTGATCCTGACCGATGCCGGCAAGCTCCTGTTCGACGCGCTCGCCATATCCAATGATCAGGAACTCGCCGGCGCGATCATCTTCATGCTGACGGCAACCATCGTCGGGCTCAACTTCCTCACTGACGTCCTACTCGCGGTCATCGACCCGCGGGTCCGTCGCTCGATGCTCTAGGAGGCGACGATGGCGAGCCTCACGACGACGCAGCGCGCCAAGGAAGACTACTTCACGGCCAGCCAAGGCCAGCTCATCTGGGCCCGCTTCAAGCAAAAGCGGACGGCGATGCTCGCGCTGGGCTTCCTCATTTTCTTCGCGCTCGTCGGCATCTTCGCGCCGTTTCTCTCGCCCTACGACCCGACAGCGGCCGGGCGGAACGCCGACTACACCAACGGCGCGCCGCAGATCCCGCAATTCTGCGACGCGCAGGGCTGCTCGCTGCGCCCCTTCATCCACACGGTCGAGCGTTATCGGGGCGCCGACACCAATTTCCGCTGGGTCACGCGCACCACCGACGAGCGCAACTACGTCACCTTCCTACCGCGTGGCTGGGAGTACCGGGTGGGCGCGTTTGCGCTCGACTTGCCGGGCACCAGCTTCGACCTGCGCTTTCAAGGGATCGCGCTCGACCGCCATCTCTTCGGCGTGCAGGAGGGCTTCGTGCACCTCTTCGGCACAGACGCGCAGGGCAAGGACCTCTTCTCGCGCACGCTGCATGCCGTCGGCGTCTCGCTCGCGGTCGGAACGCTGGGTGTGCTCATCTCCTTCGTGCTGGCCCTGGCGATCGGCGGCACCGCCGGCTATTTCGGGGGCTGGATCGATACCATCCTGCAGACGATCACCGACACGGTGCGGACGGTGCCGACCATTCCGCTGTTCATGGTGCTCGCCGCATTCGTCCCGGATTCGTGGTCCGCGGAAACCCGCTTCTTCTTCATCTCGATGCTGCTCGGGCTGATCGGCTGGCCGACCCTCGCGCGCCGCGTTCGCACGCACATCCTGTCGGAACGCACCGCCGACTATGTGCTCGCCGCCAAGCTCTGCGGGGCGCCGCCGGGCCACATCATCGGCCGGCACCTGCTGCCGAGCTTCACCAGCTACATCATCGTCGATCTGGTGATCTCGTTTCCCTACATGGTCCTCTCGGAGACCGCCCTCTCCTTCATCGGCCTCGGCCTCAAGGACCCGGTGAACTCACTCGGCGTCCTCTTGCAAAACGTCACCCGCGTCGACGTCATGCTGAACTATCATTGGTACTTCATACCCGTGCCGATCTTCGTTGCCCTAGTCTTGGCCTTCGTCTTCGTCGGCGACGGGCTCAGGGATGCGGCCGATCCCTACGCGGACAAGCACTGATGTCAGCGCCCCTCCTCGAGATCAACAACCTGACGGTCCGTTTCGCCACTGACGAGGGCCTGGTCACTGCCGTCGACGACGTCAGCTTCGACGTGCGTGCCGGCGAGATCCTTGGGCTCGTCGGCGAGTCCGGCTCGGGCAAGTCGGTGACCGCCAAGTCCATCATGCGCCTGAACGCTGGCAACACCCGCTATGGCGAGCGGACGTCGATCGCCGTAACCACAGCCGACCGTCGCGTCGACGTCATGTCGCTCGCGCGCGAGCGCGACATGCGGCCGATCCGCGGCGACCTCGTCTCGATGATCTTCCAGGAACCGATGGCAAGCTTCGCCCCGGCGATCAGCATCGGCAACCAGATGATCGAGCAGCTTCAGCTGCACCGGCGGATCAGCCGCCGCGAGGCGCGCGAACTAGGCATCGACATGCTGACCCAGGTCGGGATCTCCGAACCCGCCAAGCGCTTCGATCAGTACGCGTTCGAGCTATCGGGCGGGATGCGGCAGCGGGCGATGATCGCGACGGCGCTGTCGACGCGACCCAAGCTGCTGATCGCGGACGAGCCGACAACAGCGCTGGACGTGACCATTCAGGCCCAAGTGCTCGAACTGATCCGCAACTTGGTCGCCGACTACGGCATGGGCGTCATTCTCATCACCCACGACCTCGGCGTCGTGGCGCAAACCTGCGACCGGGTCGCCGTGCTCTACCTCGGACGTTTGGTCGAGAGCGGACCGGTCCGGGATGTCATCCGGCGCCCGCAGCATCCCTACACCCAGGGCCTCCTCAATGCTCTGCCCAAGCTCGACGACCTCGACGCGCCCCTGCCGCCGGTGCCGGGCGACATCCCGCGCCCGCTGGAGCGACCCTTGGGTTGCGTCTTCCACACCCGTTGCCCGAAGCGGATCGACGGTCGCTGCGACGCTGCCGTGCCGGCCCTAAGCGCGCTCGGCGACGGCCGCGAGGTCGCCTGCTTCGCCGTCCATGACACCGCGGACGCGGAGGCGGCCTGATGGGCGAGACGATCGTCGCTGTTCGCGACCTCGCGGTGCATTTCCCCCTGCGCGGGGGCTTCCTCGCGAAGGCCACGGTGGTTCGTGCCGTCGAGGGCGTCAGCCTCGACATCCCGCGCGGTTCGTTCTTCGGCCTCGTTGGCGAGTCCGGCTCCGGCAAGACGACGCTCGGCCGCGCCATTTTGAAGGCCGCTCCGATCACGGCTGGCGAGATTGCCTTCGACGACGGCGCGCGCACCTTCGACATCCCCCGCCTCGGTGCCGCCGACACCAAGGCTTACCGCCGCCGCGCCCAGCTGATCTTCCAGGACCCCTACGCGGCCCTGAGCCCGCGGATGACCGTGCGCGACATCATCGCCGAGCCGCTCGAGGTCATGAGGCTCACCCACAACCGAGCCCAAACCGACGACCGCGTGCGCGCCATCGCCGCCAAGTGCCGGCTCAACGTCGAGCACCTGCGCCGGTTTCCGCACGCGTTTTCGGGTGGCCAACGCCAGCGCATCTCGATCGCCCGCGCCCTCGTCACCGAGCCCGCGTTCCTGGTTGCCGATGAGAGCGTTGCCGCGCTCGACGTCTCCATCCAGGCGGACATTCTCAACCTCTTGAAGGCGCTGCAGCGCGACCTGGGACTGACGTTCTTGTTCATCAGCCACGACTTGTCCGTCGTCGCCCACACCTGCGACCATGTCGCCGTGATGTACCTCGGCCGCCTGGTCGAGACGGCGCCGACGCGCCGCCTATTTGCCACGCCGATGCACCCGTACACGCGCGCACTACTTTCGGCGATCCCGTCGCTCGACCCCGACGATCGCGGCAGCGCCGAGAAGCTCGAAGGCGAGATCCCAAGCCCGACCAAGCCGCCGACGGGGTGCAAGTTCCACACCCGCTGCCGCCACGTCCGCGACCGCTGTCGCACCGAGGAGCCGGCGCTACGCGCCGTTGGCGGCGACAGCGTCGTCGCCTGTCACTTCGCCGAAGAGATACACGCCGGCCACCTCTTCGCCGCTTAGTCCTGGCTCCCTTGTCGGCTGGCTGACGCTGGCCTAGCACTGAACGAAATTCATGGGAGATCACAGCATGCTCGTCGCGCGCATCCTGACGACCGCCGCCGCGCTGTCCATAGCCGGCCCCGCACTCGCGGCGAGCACCCTGGTCTATTGCTCGGAAGGCAGCCCAGAGGGCTTCAATCCGTCGCTCTACACGGCGGGTACCACCTTCGACGCGTCGTCGCGCCAAGTCTTCAACCGGCTCGTGGAGTTCGAGCGCGGCACGACCACCATCGTGCCCGCACTCGCGGAACGCTGGGAGGTTTCCGACGACGGTCTGGAGTATGTTTTTCACCTGCGGCCGGGCGTGGCATTCCACAGCATCGACGGCTTCACGCCGACCCGCGACTTCAACGCCGACGACGTGGTCTTCAGCTTCGAGCGGCAGCGCGATCCCGAGCACCCGTTTCACGGCGTCAGCGGTGGCTCGTACGAGTACTTCGAAGCGATGAGCATGCCGGACCTGATCGCGTCGATCGAGAAGGTCGACGAGATGACGGTGAAGTTTGTGCTCAACCGGCCCGAAGCGCCGATGATCGCCAATCTGGCGATGGACTTCGCCTCGGTCATGTCGGCTGAGTATGCCGAAGCGATGCTGGGCGCCGGCACGCCGGAGCAGTTCGACCTCGTACCTGTCGGCACCGGGCCCTTCCAGCTCGTCGCCTATCAGAAGGACGCCTTCATCCGCTACCAAGCGCATCCGGACTACTGGGCCGGCAAGGCTGCGATCGACAACTTGGTCTTCGCGATCACGCCTGATGCCTCGGTTCGCTATCAGAAGCTGAAGGCGGGCGAATGCCACGTCATGCCCTATCCGAACCCGGCCGACCTGGAGGCCATGCGGGCGGATCCGGAGACTACGCTCTACGAGCAGGAGGGCCTCAACGTCGGCTACCTCGGCTTCAACACCGAGAAGCCGCCGTTCGATGACAAGCGGGTGCGCCAGGCGTTGAACATGGCGATCAACAAGGACGCCATTCTCGAAGCTGTCTTCCAAGGCGCCGGCACCGTTGCCAAGAACCCGATCCCGCCGACAATCTGGTCGTACAACGACGCCGTCGAGGACTACGCTTACGACCCTGAGGCGGCCCGCGCCCTGCTCGCCGAGGCCGGCGTCACGGACCTCGAGACCAACATTTGGGCGATGCCCGTCCAGCGTCCGTACAACCCGAACGCCCGGCGCATGGCCGAACTTGTCCAGGCGGACTGGGCCGCGGTCGGTGTCGAGGCGGAGATCGTCTCCTTCGAATGGGGCGAGTACCTGAAGCGCTCGAAGGAGGGCGAGCACCAGACCGTGCTTTTGGGCTGGACCGGCGACAACGGCGACCCCGACAACTTTCTCGCGGTGCTGTTGGGTTGCGACGCCGCGCAGGACGGCACCAACCGCGCCCGCTGGTGCCATCAGCCCTTCGAGGACCTGATCCAGGAGGCGAAGCGCCTGAGCGACCAGGACGAGCGCGCCGAGCTCTACCGCCAGGCGCAGGTAGTGTTCAAAGACGAAGCACCCTGGGTGACGATCGCCCACTCGGTTGTGTTCGAGCCAACGCGCAACGAGGTGCAGGACTACAAGATCGACCCGTTCGGTGGGCACATCTTCTACGGCGTGTCGCTGGCGGAGTAAGGGCTCGGCGCGGGCCGGGGTCGGGCGGCGGGCGGGGGGGGGGTTCCGCCGCCGCCGCCCCCCGCCGCCCATCCATGCTCCTGTTCCTTCTCATCCGGCTGGGCCACCTGATCCCGACCTTCCTTGGGCTCACGCTGGTCTGCTTCGCCTTCATCCGCCTGATCCCCGGCGACCCGATCGAGGTCATGGCCGGCGAGCGCGGCGTCGACCCGGAGCGCCACGCCCGTCTCATGGCCGAGCTTGGGTTCGACCGGCCGATCTGGGAGCAATACCTGACCTACCTGGGCAATCTGCTGCAGGGCGACCTCGGCCGCTCGCTGATCACCCGGGAGCCGGTCGTGCACGAGTTCTTCACCCTGTTCCCGGCGACGATGGAACTTGCCATCTGTGCCATCTTGTTCGCCGTTCTGGTCGGGGTGCCGGCCGGCGTCATCGCCGCTGCCAAGCGCGGCTCGATCTTTGATCACGGGGTGATGGCGGTTTCCCTCACCGGCTATTCGATGCCGATCTTCTGGTGGGGGCTGCTGCTGATCATCCTGTTCTCAGGCACCCTCGGCTGGACGCCGGTCTCGGGCCGGATCTCCTTCCTGTACTTCATCGAGCCGGTCACCGGCTTCCTGCTCATCGACACGCTGCTGGCGAACCAGCCGGGCGCGTTCCGCTCAGCCGTCGCCCACCTCATCCTGCCGGCGATCGTGGTCGGTACCATCCCGCTGGCCGTGATCGCCAGGCAGACACGCTCGGCGATGCTCGAAGTCCTCGGTGAGGACTACGTGCGCACCGCGCGCGCGAAGGGACTGCCGCCGCACCGGGTGATCGGCCTGCATGCGCTGCGCAACGCGCTGATCCCGGTCGTCACCGTGATCGGGCTGCAGGTCGGCGTGCTCTTCGCCGGTGCCATCCTGACCGAGACGATCTTCGCCTGGCCCGGGGTCGGTAAGTGGCTCGTCGACAGCATCTTCCGCCGCGACTACCCGTCCGTTCAAGGCGGCCTGCTGCTGATCGCCCTGATCGTCATGATGGTGAACCTCCTCGTCGACCTCCTTTACGGCGTCCTTAACCCGAGGATCCGGCATGGCCGTTGATGCGGAAGGCATCCAGGCCCCATCGCCGGCGCGCGAGCTCTGGTATCACTTCAGCCAGAACCGGGGGGCGGTCGCCGGGCTCGTGTTCATCATCGTTCTGGTGCTGGTGGCGCTGCTCGCCGACGTCATCGCGCCGCACGCGCCGAGCCAGCAGTACCGCGACGCGCTTTTGACACCACCGGTTTGGCAGACGGCCGGCGATGCGCGTTTCCTCCTCGGCACCGACGCGGTCGGCCGCGACATCCTCTCGCGGCTCATCCATGGCTCGCGCTATTCCTTGATGATCGGCGCCATCGTGGTCACGGTCTCGCTGTCCGTGGGCATCGTCCTCGGCCTGCTCGCAGCGTTCTCCCGCGGCATTCTCGAAACGGCGATCATGCGGGCGATGGACGTGATCCTGGCTGTCCCGAGCCTGCTGTTGGCGCTGGTCGTCGTGGCGATCCTTGGCCCCGGTCTGGTCAACGCCATGATGGCCGTCGCGGTCGTCTACATCCCACACTTCACCCGCCTTGCCCGGGCCCAGGCGCTGTCCGAGCTCACGCGGGACTACGTGACGTCCGCGCGGATCGCCGGGGCGTCGCCCTTGCGGTTGATGTTCGTCACCGTCCTGCCGAATTGCATGCCACCGCTGATCGTCCAGGCGACCCTTGGCTTCTCGGCGGCGGTGCTCGATGCGGCGGCGCTGGGTTTTCTGGGCATGGGCGCGCAGCCGCCGACGCCGGAATGGGGGACGATGCTGGCGGAGGCACGCGAGTTCATCTTGCGTGCCTGGTGGGTGGTGACGATGCCGGGGCTTGCGATCCTGTTGACCGTTCTCGCCTTCAATTTGATGGGCGACGGGTTGAGAGATGCGCTCGACCCCAAGCTGAAGCGGAGCTGAGCCGGGTGGCGCTCCTCGAAATCGTCAACCTGACCGTCGCCTTTCCCACCGCACGCGGCCCGCTCCGTGCCGTCGAAGGCATGCATCTGCGGCTCGACGAAGGCGAGATCGTGGGCGTCGTCGGCGAGTCGGGCTCCGGCAAGTCGGTGAGC
>CAYUKE010000057.1:0-12906 GCA_964445185.1 uncultured Geminicoccaceae bacterium | reverse complement strand
CGCCCGGGCCGACACGGCCCTTCTCGACGATCGAGCTCTCGGGCAGCGGCAACATCCCGGTTTCAGCCCCGCAGACGATCACGCCGTCCTCGGTCCGCGCGTAGCGCAGCGGCCGCAGGCCGTTGCGGTCCATGCCGCCGATGACCCAACGACCGTCGGTGGCGACGACGGCGGCGGGTCCGTCCCAGGGTTCCATGACGCAGTTGCAGTAGGCGAACAGGTCGCGATGCGCCTCCGGCATGACGATCTTGTGCGACCACGCTGGCGGCATCAGCAGCGTCTTGACCAGGGGCAGCGTGCGTCCGCCGCGCACCAGCGCCTCGAACACCGCGTCCAACGCGGCGCTGTCCGAGCTGCCCTTGTGGATGATCGGCATTATGTCATCGTTGTGCGGGCCGAGCAGCTCGCTCTCCATCCGCGTCTCGTGGCTCGCCATCCAGTTGGTGTTGCCGCGGATGGTGTTAATCTCGCCGTTATGCGCGAGCGATCGGAACGGCTGCGCCAGTGGCCATGAGGGCCACGTGTTGGTCGAATAGCGTTGGTGGAAGATCGCGAAGTTCGAGACGAAGCGCTCGTCGAGCAGGTCGGGGAAAAACGTGGAGAGCTGCTCCGCGAGGAACAGGACTTTGTAGATCACCGAGCGACAACTGAGCGAGCAGATGTAGAAGGCCTTGATGTTCTCGGCGAGGACGCGCTTCTCGATGCGCCGGCGGATGACGTAGAGCTCGCGCTCGAACGTCTCCGCATCCGCCGCCCGCGGGTTGCCGATCATGATCTGCTCGATCTCGGGGCGGGTGGCGATCGCCTTCTCGCCGATCACCGAAATGTCGACGGGCACTTGGCGCCAGCCCAGGATGGCGTAGCCGAAGGCGAGGATCTCGGTCTCGACGATCGTTCGGCACATCTCCTGCGCGGCAAAGTCCGTGCGCGGTAAGAACACCATGCCGACGCCGATGTCGCCTTCAGCGTTCTGCGAGCCCTTGAGCTGGGCGCGGAAGAAGTCCTGCGGAATGGCGATGTGGATGCCGGCGCCGTCGCCGGTCTTGCCGTCGGCGTCGACGGCGCCGCGGTGCCAGACCGCCTTGAGCGCGTCGATGCCGGCGAGTACCACCTCACGTCGCGGTCGCCCGTCGACGGAGGCGACGAAGCCGACGCCACAGGCGTCACGCTCGGGTGCTTGGTCGACGGCGTGCGCCGCTTCAAGCGTGGCCAGGTTGCGGCGGTAGAGGTCGAGCCTCGTCGCGATGTCGGCCATGTCGAGGGGGCTCCGCGGATCGAGAAGCGGTGTCAGGAGGCGAGCTTGAGCGACGGCGAAGCGCCGTCGGCGCCAGCCTCCGCGCGCTTGAGGTAGCGGTGGATGCCCGCGGCGGCATCGCGGCCGTCGCGCACGCCCCAGACCACCAACGAGGCGCCACGGATGATGTCGCCGCCGGCGAAGACGCCGGGCATCGGCGTCATCATCGTCGTCCAGTCGACCTTGATCGTGCCCCAGCGCGTGACCGGCAGGTCCGGCTCGCCGAATAGGGTCGGCAGGTCCTCGGGGTCGAACCCGAGGGCGCTGATGACCAAGTCGGCGGGCACGGTGTAGCTGGAACCCGGAACCGGCTCGGGCGCCTGCCGGCCAGTCGCATCCGGGGCGCCGAGGCGCATGCGGTAAGCCCGCACGCCGTTGACGGTACCGTCACCGAGAAACGCCTCCGGCGCCGAGAGCCAGACGAACTCGACGCCCTCCTCCTTGGCGTTCATGACCTCGCGGGCTGAGCCAGGCATGTTGGCCTCGTCGCGGCGGTAGAGGCAACGGACGGACGCCGCCCCCTGCCTGACAGCGGTCCGCACGCAGTCCATCGCCGTATCGCCGCCACCAACGACGACGACGTTCTTGCCTGCCGCGTCGAGGCGGCCGCTCTCCAGCTCCGGCACGCTGTCGCCGAGACCCTGGCGGTTGGAGGCGGTGAGGTAGGCAAGCGCCGGGACGATGCCGGCTTGACCCACGCCTGGGGTCTCGATCGCGCGGGCGCGATAGACACCGGTGGCGACGAAGACGGCGTTATGGCGCTCGCGGAGCTCCCCGAAGCTGACGTCCGTGCCGATATCGCAGTCGAGGACAAAGCGGACGCCACCTTCCTCGAGGAGGACACGCCGCCGCTCGACGATCGGCTTCTCCAGCTTGAAGCCGGGAATGCCGTAGATCATCAGCCCGCCGACGCGGTCGTAGCGATCGTAGACGGTAACCTGGTAGCCACGCTTTCGCAGCTGGTCGGCGCAGGCTAGGCCGGCCGGGCCGGCGCCGATGATGCCGACGCTCTGGGCGCGCTCGCGTAGTGGCCGATTCGGCGTGACCCAGCCCATGTCGAAGGCGGTGTCGGTGATGTGCTTCTCGACGGCGCCGATCGTGACCGTGCCGTGGCCCGACTGCTCGATGACGCAGTTGCCTTCGCAGAGCCGGTCCTGCGGGCAGATACGACCGCAGATCTCCGGGAAGTTGTTGGTTGCCGAACTGAGCTCGTAGGCCTCCTCAAGCCGATCCTCGGCGGTCAGGCGCAGCCAGTCCGGAATGTTGTTGTGCAGCGGGCAGTGCACCTGACAGAACGGCACGCCGCATTGCTCGCAGCGCGCGGCCTGCGCCTCGGCGCCGGCCTTGTCGTAGCGGCCGTAGATCTCGTCGAAATCGTGCGCGCGCGCGCCCGGGCCACGCTTCTCGGGCATCGCCTGCGGCGTCGAGACGAACTGCATCATCTTAGCGGCCATGGCGCTATCCCCGGCGTCATGATCTGTCCAGCCCGGCGCAAACCTGCCCTGCCCAAGCTCGCCATACCCGGCGACCCCGGTCCTTTGTTCGCTACGCTTTGCGCGAGGTTCGCGGTTATATAGCGGCGACCCGGGCGGGCGTCCAGCAGCTTCACCAGCATTAGTCCCAGATCGGGACTAAGATGCGTGAAGCGGAACGCGCTTTGCCGGTGCGTGTCATCCTTGCTTCACGATGCCGTCGATCCGTCCCGCCGGCACGCCATCGACCATGGGCCACGCATGGACATCCTGCAGCTTTTCGTTCTAGCCGTCGTCCAGGGCATCACCGAGTTCCTGCCGATCAGTTCGTCGGGGCACCTCATCCTGGTGCTGCTTCTCACCACCTGGCCTGACCAGGGACTGATGATCGACGTCGCGGTGCACGTGGGCTCGCTCGGCGCCGTCGTCGCCTATCTTTGGTCCGATCTGCGAGCGATGGTCGCGGGTGCGTTCGATTGGCGAGCGGGTGGCCTGCTCGGCCATCCGGCGCGGCGACTGATCCTCCATGTCGCCGTCGCGACGGTGCCGATCGTGCTGGTCGGGCTCGCCGTCAGCGGCGTTCTCGATCAGCTTCGGCGCCTGGACGTCATCGGCTGGACAATGCTCCTTTTCGGGGTGGCGCTCTATGTCGCCGACCAGCGTTGCCGCGCCGACCGCAGCCTCGGCGACATGCGGCTCGGCGGTGCGCTCGTGGTAGGCTTCGCGCAGGTGCTTGCGCTGATCCCGGGAACCAGCCGCGCCGGCATCACGATGACGGCCGCCCGCGTCCTCGGCTACGAGCGCACCGAAGCGGCGCGCTTCTCGATGCTGCTCTCGATTCCGACGATCGCCGCGGCAGGCCTGTTGATGGCAGTCGAGCTGGCGCGGCTCGGTGAGCTCGCGGTAACCCAGGATGTCGTCGTCGGCGCTGCGCTCGCCTTCGTCTCGGCCTTCGTCGCGATTGTCTTGATGATGCGCTGGCTCCGCCATGCCAGCTTCACGCCGTTCGTCGTCTACCGAGTCGTTCTGGGTGTCGTCCTCCTCGCCATCGCCTATGGCGCTTAGAGGCGGTGGGTATCCGCCCCGGCGCGCACGGCCAGGCGCGCGAGCCCGTCGCGATCGAGGACGGTGAGCCGACGGTAACCACGGCGCACTAGCCGCTTGTCTTCGAGCGCGTTCAGCGTGCGCTGGACCGTGTTGCGCGACAGGCCGGTGAGTTCGGCGAGCTGAGCTTGCGACACCGCGATCGAATCAACCCGTGCGGTCATTGCGATCAGCCGGCCGGCAACACGTGGCAGCGCACCCTCGACGAGCAGCCCGGCGACGATGTCGAGGACGACGTCGAGGTTGCGGGCGCCGAGTCGTGCGAGCCACTGCCAGAGGTCGGGCTCGTCGCGGATCAACCTTATGAATGCGTCGCCCTCGAGCACCGCCAGGTGGACATCGCTGTTGGCCGTCACCGTGATGAGCCGGTGCCCGCCCGCGACCGTCGCCGGTGATGTCAGCCAGGCGCCGGGACCAACGATGTGGATCGGCCGATCGCCACCGCGCCGAGCCGGCAGCCACGCCATCAATGTGCCGTCGAGGACCCCATATGCGTCTCGCCTGACGTCACCGCGCCGGTAGAGGAGCGCCCCTTCGGCAAGTCGGCGAACGGTCGTAAGGGCGCGAAGGCGCCGGACGGCCTCGCGACTTACGCCCTCAAACGCGCCACTTGTGTCAAAGTCCCCGAAGGCTTGATCGAGCAACGTGGCGTAATGGTTATCTTTAATGCTTGTGTCAGCCATCGAAGCAATGAACGAGTCGCGAGTACAGAGCGGTAATCAAACACGGCAAACTACGGCTGCCGTGTCAAAGCACCGAAAGGCGTCGCGTGCAATAGGGTCGGCCGAGACATCGGTGCGGCGTCGTATCACCGCTTGCGTTGGCTCAGAGGCGGTGCGACTTCCGCCGCGCATAGCGCTCGACGTAGGCTGGAACGACCGCGTCCAGCGGGGTCGCCTCGATCCCGAGATCAGCAAGCGTCTTGGCGCCGTCGGCGACGACGTTGTCGCTACCGAGCAGGATGATCTGGTCGCGTGTCAGCGGCGGCTTCGGCAGCCACTCCATGAAGCGCGCCTGGAACCGGGCGATGTTGCTCGGCAGCGTAAGCAGGAGGCGCCGGCGGTTGATGCGGCCGAGAAGGTACTCGAGCAGCTCTTTGAAGGTGAAGACCTCGGGACCGCCGAGCTCGAAGGTTTGGCCGCGGATGCCGGGAGCGGTGAGGGCGGTCAGCACCGCCTGCGCCACATCGTCGACGTAGACCGGCTGGAAGCGCGTCGCGCCGCCGTCGATCAGCGGCAGGAATGGGCTGATCTGGGCGAGCTGGCCGAAGCGGTTGAAGAAGTCGTCCTCGGGCCCGAAGACGACGCTCGGGCGGAGGATGACGGCGCCGGGGAAGGCAGCACGAACGGCCGCTTCGCCGGCCGCTTTGCTCTGGGCGTACGCGGCTTCGCCAGCGGCGTCGGCGCCGATCGCCGAGACCTGCACGAGTTGCTCGACCCCGGCCGCGGTGGCGGCCTCGGCGATGCGGCCCGGTGCCTCCGCCTGGAGTGCCTCGAACCGCTGCGAGCCGCTCTCAAAGAGGATGCCGATGAGGTTCACGACATAGGTGGCGCCGTCGACGAGGCTGGCGACGCTGTCCATGCGGGTGACGTCGCCGCGGATCAGATCGATCTGCCCGACCTCGCCCATCGGCTTCAGGTGGATGGCCTTCTGCGGGTAGCGGCAGACGACCCGAATGCGCGCGCCTTCGTTGGCGAGCCGCCGGACGACGTAGCGGCCGAGGAACCCCGAGCCTCCGAACACGGTGACGACGACGTTGCGCATTGGGGGCCTCCCGTTCGTTCGCCTATGCTCGACCGCGCTGGCTTATACGGCCCCGCTGATCGGTGACCAAGCTCGGCCCTCGCGGCACCGCCGCACGCCCTGGCCTGCGACCTTGACGCGCGCCGCCAGGGTGCCTAAAGCCACGCGTCCGCAGTGCCGAGGTGGCGGAATTGGTAGACGCGCAGGTTTCAGGTACCTGTCCCCGAAAGGGGGTGGAGGTTCGAGTCCTCTCCTGGGCACCAGCCGGCGACGCATCGAGGACCTCAACGTGAGTGACGCCAGCGCGGCGATCAACCTGCATCGCGGCGACCTGCCCGCCGAGCTCGACCTCGGCTCCGTGGTCGCCGTCGACACTGAGGCAATGGGTCTCGTCCACGGCCGCGACCGGCTCTGCCTCGTCCAGCTGTCCGCTGGCGATGGCACGTGTCATCTGGTGCAGATCGAGCAGGGCCAGGGCCCGGCGCCCAGGCTCCAGTCGATGCTCGAGGCGCCGACCGTGCTCAAGCTCTTCCACTACGCGCGATTCGACATGGCGCTGATGCGTCAGGATCTCGGCATCGCCACGGCACCGGTCTACTGCACGAAGATCGCCTCGAAGCTGGTCCGCACCTACACCGATCGGCATGGGCTCCGTGACCTCTGCCGCGAACTGCTCGGCGTCGACTTGCAGAAGATGCAGCAGAGTTCCGATTGGGGCGCGACAACGCTGAGCGATCCCCAGCTCCAATACGCGGCAAGCGACGTCTTGCACCTGCATGCGCTGAGGGCGCGGCTCGACCTGATGCTGGTGCGCGAGGGGCGGGCGGAACTGGCTGCGGCTTGCTTCGCGTTTCTCGAGACGCGCGCCGCGCTGGATCTCGCCGGCTGGTCCGATCTGGACATTTTTGCGCACTAGCCGTCGCTGCCTTCCGTTGACCGTTGGGTGCCGCGTGCGCATAGTGCGACGCGTCATGGCATCGGTCTTGCTTACAAATTTAACAGCCGTCGGACGCGGCACATGGCAGCGCCCGCGACAACGAGGTGGTGGATGAGTTCAGCGGTTGCGGCGCGCGCCGAGATGGCGCCCGTCGAGGAGGGCGCCCTGCCATTGGCGTCGGCGGCGCATCTGCGCGTCGGGCGTCAGGTCCTTGAGCTGGAGGCCGATGCGCTGCGGCGTTGCGCCGGTGCGCTCGACGGCAGCTTTGCCGACGCCTGCAAGCAGATCCTCGCTTGCAAAGGCCGTGTCGTGACGACCGGCATGGGCAAGAGCGGTCACATCGCACGTAAGCTTGCGGCAACGCTCGCCTCGACAGGCACGCCCGCCTTCTTCGTTCATCCCGGCGAGGCAAGCCACGGCGACCTTGGGATGCTCGGGCCGGGCGATCTCGTCGTAGCTCTTTCCAATAGCGGAGAGACGACGGAGCTGGGCGACATCGTCACCTACACGCGCCGGTTCCGGCTCGGTCTGGTTGCGCTGGTCGGACGGGCGCCAAGCACGCTCGCCGACAACGCCGATGTGGCACTCGTTCTGCCGCCGCTCGGCGAAGCCTGCCCGATGGGTCTTGCGCCCACGACCTCGACGACAGCGATGCTCGCCATTGGCGACGCGCTGGCGGCGGCGGTGCTCGCGGCCAAGGGTTTCGATCGGACGGACTTCGCCGTCTACCACCCGGGCGGCAAGCTCGGCGCCCGGCTGGTCCGCGTCCGCGACATCATGCATGCCGGCGATGCCATGCCCGTCATCGGACCGGACCGACCGATGGTCGAGGCGAGCGTGGAGATGACCAAGAAGCGGCTCGGCTGCGTCGGCGTGGTCGAAGGCGAGCGCCTGATCGGCATTGTCACCGACGGTGACCTCCGCCGCCATCTCGACCAGGCGAACCTGCTCGAGGCCGAGGTCGCCCGCATCATGACGCCCGCGCCGCGAACCATCGGCCGCGACGCGCTCGCCGCCGAGGCGCTAGCCGAAATGACCGAGCGCGAACCACACGTGACGCAGCTCTTCGTCACCGGCAGCGGACTTCGCCCGCAAGGTGTGATCCACCTGCACGACTGCCTGCACGCGGGCATCGCCTAGTGGTTCGGCGCAGCCGCTACAGCGTCTTCGTGCGGCTGATGCGGCTGCTCCTGCCGACGACGGCGCTCGCGCTGATCATCGTGGTCGTCCTTTGGCCGCGCCTGCACGGCATTGATGACCTCGTTGGCAACGCCGACGTCGACGCCATCGATCTCGAGCGCGACGGCCGCGTCCGTCTCGAGCAGCCGAGCTATGTCGGCGCCGCCGAGGATGGTGGCGTCTTCCATGTGGAAGCCGATGCGGCGCGGGTCGATCCGGTCGATCCGCGCCGTGTCGAGCTTGAGGGTATGCGCGCGCGGATGCCGGCGCCCGGTACCCGCGAGCTGGCGCTTGAGGCGGGCGAAGCGATCTACGATCGTGATCTGGAGACCATCGAGCTCGAGGGCGGGATCGAGCTGCAAACGAGCGACGGCTACCGGCTGCGCACCGATCGCGCGACGGTCGAACTCGACGCCGGCACCGTTGCTACCTCCTCGCCGGTCGACGGTGCCGGGCCAGGCGGCACCATCAGCGCGGACCGGCTGGAGGTCGACGGACGGCAGGAGGTCGTCCGCTTCCGCGGCAACGTCAAGGCGACGCTGCCTGCACCGGGCGCCGGGCCCGCTGCCGGTGCGCCTGCGCCATGACCAGCGGACGGCGCTGGTGGGCTGTCTTGGGGCTCGTCGTCGCCGTCGGGCTCCAACCGCAAATGGTGACCGCCCAGGAGGGTGCGTTCGCCGTCTCCGACGGTCCGATCGAGATCACCGCCGATGAGCTTGAGGTGCAGCAGGCCCAGGGTATCGCCACGTTCCGCGGCGATGTCGATGCGGTACAGGGCGAGCTGCGGCTGACCGCTGACGAGTTGACCGTCCATTACGGCGGTGCCGCAGGCGAGGGCGGGGACATTGAGCGGGTCGAGGCCCGCGGCGACGTGGTTGTCCGTTCCGTCGACGACGTCGCGACCGGCGATGTCGGCACCTACGATCTGATGACGCGCCAGATCACGCTAACGGGTGACGTGGTGCTGACCAGTGGTGGCAACGTTCTTCGAGGCCGCAGACTAGACGTCGATCTCGCCACCGGTCTCGCCACGATGCGCGCCGGCGACGGGCGTGTTCGCGGCCTCTTCCAATCCGACGCCGGGAGCGGCTAGGTGACGCTGCGCTCCGCGCGCGTCGTGGCGCTGCGGCCGGCCGTCGCCGGCGAGGCGGGGCACGGGCTCGCTGCCCAGCATCTTGGCAAGAGCTATCGCGGCCGGCAGGTGCTGCGCGACGTCAACTTCACCGTGCACCGTGGCGAGGCCGTCGGGCTGCTGGGGCCGAACGGCGCCGGCAAGACGACTGCCTTCTACATCGTCATGGGCCTGATCCCGGCCGACCGCGGCTGCATCGTTCTCGACGGGCGGGACGTGACGCGGCTGCCGATGTACCGCCGCGCCCGGCTTGGTATCGGCTATCTGCCGCAGGAGGCATCGATCTTTCGCGGCCTATCGGTCGAGGGCAACCTGCGCGCCGTACTCGAGGTGGTCGAACCCGACGCCGCCGAACGCGAGGCCACGCTGGAGAGCCTGCTGTCCGAGTTCGCCCTCAGCCACCTGCGCCGCGCGCCGGCTCCGGCGCTTTCGGGCGGTGAGCGACGCCGGGTGGAGATCGCCCGCGCGCTGGCCGCCAAGCCCAGCTTCATGCTGCTCGACGAGCCGCTCGCCGGCATCGATCCGATCAACGTCGCGGAGATCCGCGAGCTGGTTGGGCATCTGAAGCACCGCGGGCTGGGCGTGCTGATCACCGACCATAATGTGCGCGACACCCTCAACATCATCGACCGCGCCTACATCCTTCACAACGGCCAGGTGCTGAAGGAGGGCGCACCGGACGAGGTTGTCCGCGACGACGACGTTCGTCGCGTTTACCTCGGCGAAGGTTTCCAGGTGTAAACCAAGACCCATGTCGCTCGGATTACGCCTCGACCTGAAGCAATCGCAGCAGCTGGTGATGACGCCCCAGCTGCAGCAGGCGATCAAGCTGTTACAGATGAGCAATGTCGAGGTCGCCGGCTTCGTGGAGCAAGAGCTGGCAGAGAACCCGTTTCTCGAGGCTGGGCAGAGCCGCGAGGGCGAGACGGAGGCGTCGCTGGCGGCGCAGCCGGAGCCGGACTTCGACGATGGCTGGAGCGAGCCGGCGGGTCCGCCGGCGAGCGATTGGCTCGTGAGCGTCGGCGGCGGTGGTCAGCGCCAGCCATTCGACGACGAGCTACCCGACTTCGAGCAGCGGCTTTCGAGCCCGAGGACGCTTGCCGACCATCTCCTGGAGCAGCTGCAGATCGGTGTCAGCGATCCCGTTCAACGGATCGTCGGCCACTACCTGATCGAATCCATCGACGAAGCCGGCTATCTGCGGGTCGGCATCGGCGAGCTTGCCCAGCGCCTTGGCGTCGAGGAGTACGTCGTCAGCGACGTGCTTACGGTGATCCACGGGTTCGACCCGACCGGGGTCGGCGCTCGCGATCTCGCCGAGTGCCTTGCCCTCCAGCTCCGCGAGCGTGACCGCCTCGACCCAGCGATGGTGGCGCTGCTTAAACAGCTCGACCGCCTCGCCAAGGCCGACCGCCGCGCGCTGCTGCGCCTCTGCGACGTCGACGAGGAAGATCTCTGCGACATGGTGCAGGAGATCCGCGCGCTCGACCCGCGTCCCGGCCTCGCTTTCGCACCGGCGCCGGAAACGGCGGCGATGCCGGACCTGTGGATCGCGCCGCACCGCGGCGGCTGGCGCATCGAGCTCAACAACGCGACCCTGCCGCGCCTGCTGGTCAGCGTCGACTACTACACCCAGGTTCACGGACCCGGTCTTGACCCAAGCGTGCGCACGTACTTCGCGGAGCGCTTCCAATCGGCCAACTGGTTGGTCAAGGCGCTGGACCAGCGCGCGCGCACGATCTTGAAGGTCGCTGAGTTCGTCGTTGAGCAACAGTCGGCCTTCCTCCGCGAGGGCGTCGGGGCTCTGCGGCCGCTGGTCTTGCGCAAGGTCGCGGAAGGCACCGGCCTGCATGAGAGCACCGTCAGCCGCGCGACCGCCGGCAAGCTCGTGGCCACCCCCCAGGGCGTCTTGCCCTTCAAGTACTTCTTCTCCAACGCCGTGGGCGGCGAGGGCGGCACCGAGGCCCATGCCGCGGAGGCGATCCGGCAGGAGATACGGGCGCTCATCGACCGCGAGACGGGACAGACGGTGCTCTCCGACGACCAGATCGTGCGGGTGCTCAAGGACAAGGGAATGGCGTTGGCGCGACGCACGGTCGCCAAGTATCGCGAGAGCTTGGGCATACCGTCGTCGGTTGAACGTCGTCGTATATTGACGATGGCGTCCTGACGCCGCTCGCAGCGGGCGGCGCGCGCAAGCCCGCCAGGAGGCTCCGAGATGTCCGCCCCAACCACTGTCGCGCTCGTCGGCCTTGTCGGCGCGCTCCTGCTTGCCGCGCCGGCGGTGGCGGCACCGCCCTTCGTTCTGCCGGCCGACTGCACGCTCGGCCGGGACTGCTGGGTCGTTCGCTACGTCGACCGCATGCCGGGAGCTGGCCTGCTTGATGTCGGTTGCGGCACGCTGACAGGTGAGGAGCACCAGGGGACCGACATCGCGGTGCGCGACCTTGCGGTGCTCGCCGAGGGCGTGCGCGCCTTGAGTCCGGGCGCTGGCCGCGTTGTCGGCGTTCGCGACGGCATGCCGGACGTGGCGCACGGGAGCCCGGGTGCACCGACGCTCGACGGGCGGAACTGCGGGAACGGTGTGCGCATCGATCACGGCGATGGCTGGGTGAGCCAGCTCTGCCACCTCCGCCGCGGCAGCTTGCTCGTTGCGGATGGTGATGACGTCGACGCCGGACAGCCGGTTGGCCGCCTAGGTCTTTCCGGCGAGACCACGTTCCCGCACGTCCATTGGTCGCTCTGGCACGAGGAGCGCCTGGTCGATCCCTTCGACGGCGCCTCGGTCGAGACTGCGCCGGGCTGCCCGGCGGACGGCGATTCGTTGTTGGTCGGGGCACCCGACTACCTGCCGCTGCCGTTGGTTGGGGTCGGCTTTGCCCCGGCGGCGCCCGAGGACACCGATATTGCCCGCGGTTGGCACCGCGAGACATCCTTGCCCTCGACGGTCCCGGCGCTCGTGCTCTGGGCGCACGCCTACGGAACCCAAGCCGAGGACAGCTTGCATTTCGTGGTCGAAGGGCCGGAGGGGCCGGTGGTGGATCGCGTCATGGGCCTTGAGCGAGGCCATGCGCGTGGCAGCTACTTCTCTGGTGCACGACGGCCGGACGGCGGTTGGCCGTCCGGCCGCTACGTAGGTACCGTCACCTGGTCACGCGGCGAGGCGCGCAGCGAAGCGACGGTGGAACTAGAGCTCGAGGCGCCGCGCTAGCCGGTCTTGCCCATCGCGGCCTTGACCTCGTCGAAGCTCTCGAGCGCGCGCCGGTTGAGAATGGCGAACGCCTCCTCGTTCGACTTCTGCGCCAGCTCGGAAAGCTCCCGGAGATTGGCGAGGGCCTTCTCGACGGTCTGTTTGGCGACGTCGAAGCGCATTTGCGCATTCGTCGCAGGATCGGTCTCCTTGAGGAGGTCCTGCATCGTCTTCATCGCCTCTTCCAGGCTCGTCCGCGTGATCTCGATCTCGCGGCGCAGCATGACCTGGAAGCCTTCCATCATCGTCTTGTTGGCGAGCTGAAGGGCTTCGAGGTTCTTCTGTTGCAGCTGCATCATCGCCTGCATGTCGATGCCCGGTAGCGCCATGCGCTCGAACATCTTTTGGAACTCGCTCATCGGATCGTTGGCCATCGAAGTCTCCCGTGTCGACGGCGGCCCAGCACCGCCGTTATGCTGCACTGCAACATGCATCCTTGCTATACGGCCACTTCGGTGATCGCGTCAACCTGACGCGCCCGCAACGCGACCATCGTCGCGGAGCATGCCGGCGATGAGGCCGAGCTGCCGATCGAGCTCGGCAAGCGTCGCGGATTGGTCCTCGCTGTCGTCGTCGAGCCATACCCGGCCGGTGCGGACATAGGCTCGGGCGAGCGCGGCCAAGAGCAGTGCTTCGCGCGCACCGCGCGCATCAAGGAGGCCAGCCGCGGCCATGACCAGCCGCATCGCTCGGCGCAGGTTCCCCAGCGCCTGGAGCAGCGCGTCGGCCGCCAGCTCGCGGCGCAGGGCCGCCAGCGCCGGTCGCGCCGGTCGCAGCGCCTCGAAGCGCCGCATC
>CAYUKE010000056.1:4372-12928 GCA_964445185.1 uncultured Geminicoccaceae bacterium | reverse complement strand
GATTGCGCTCGCTGGGAAGGAGGGTCGGAACCCTCCTTCCCTACTTCCTGACCGGAACCCAGGTCTTTGGCTCGTTTCGCGTCCTGTCACGGACCTCGCGCGTTAAGGTGCCGATGCCGGCTCGGAGCCTAGTTGAGACACTCGAGGCGGCGCGGCGAGTAGGCTTGCTTCGGCGTCGGTAGCGAAAAAGCTGGCCCACAACCGGGGCCGTCCTGCAGGTTTCCGAACGCAGCCAACGATCGATGCGCGCACGGGCCCATGCGCGGAGGCGTGCTCTTGGCCGTGTGTTTGTGGGTGTTACGATTGCGGCGCCATGCAACGGATCACGATCAGCGTCGAGGAGGATCTGGCAGAGGCGCTCGACGCGCTAGTTCGCGCCCATGGCTACGCGAACCGTTCGGAGGCGGTCCGCGATCTCTTCCGCGAAGCGCTCGCCAAGCGCCGCGGGGAGGACGACGACGCGAGCTGCGTCAGCGTGCTGAGCTATGTTTACGACCACGACCGACGCGATCTCGCCCGCACGCTGACCCACGCGCATCACGACCAGCACCACCATAGCCTGTCGACACTGCACCTCCATCTCGACGCCCGCGCCTGCCTTGAGGTGTCGGTACTGAGGGGGACGGTCGCTGAGGTGCGCGCCATCGCCGACCGCATCAGTGCCGAGCGCGGAGTCCGCTTCGGCCAGCTGCGCATTCTGCTGCTCGACGACGCGAGTGACGTCTGAGCTCAGGCGAGCTCCAGCCGGTGCGCGCAGAGGGTGTCGAGAAGGGCCGCGTCGTGGCTGATGACCACGAGCCCGAGCCGTCGCGCGATAGTCAGTCCGCGAAGCGCCGCCCAGATGTCCCCCTGGGTCAGTGGGTCGAGCTGGGCGGTGATCTCGTCGCAGACGAGGATGCGCGTCGACGGCACAAGGGCGCGAGCGAGTGCCAGGCGCTGCAACTCGCCGCCGGAAAGCTCCCGCGGGAAGCGACCGAACCAGGTGGGGTGGATCCCCATGGCCTCGATGACGCCCGGAGCCGGCGGTGCGCCGTTGGCGACGATTAGCGCAGCCTTCCAGCGGGGATCCACGGCGAGTTCGGGAAGCTGGTGGACCAGCTGGACCGGGCACCGTCCCTTCACCGCTAGCGGCGCACCGGCAAACAGGACGCGGCCCGCGGTCGGACGCAGATAGCCGGCAAGGATGCGAGCGAGCGTCGACTTGCCCACGCCCGACGGCCCGGCGATGCCGACGACCGCTCCCGGCTCGCAGGCGAGGTCCAGGTCGCGGAAGAGCGGCTCGTCGGCATCCGCAAAGCGGAAAGAAAGGTTTTGGGCACGGAACATCAGGCAGCGTCGACGGTGGGCACCGCGCCCGGCAGCGCGCGCCAGAGCCGCTGCGCGTACGGGCTCTGCAGCCGTTGGCCATCGTCGGCGAATGCCGCAGCAACTTCGACTGCCACCGTGGCGCCCGCGTGCAGGACGGCGATCCGATCGCACGGCTGGGCAAGCGCTCGCAGGTCGTGGCTGACGACCACGACCCCCCGGCCTTCGTCGGCCAGCGCGCGAAGGTGAGCGAGCACGCTACGGGCGTTGGTCTCATCGAGCCCGACCGTCGGCTCGTCCGCGAGGATGAGCCTGGCGCCGCCGGCCGTGGCCATCGCCAGCAGCACGCGACGCGCCATGCCGCCCGAGAGTGCCTCAGGGTGGCGGGCGAGCGCCGTCGCGTCGAGCCCGTAGCGCGCGGCGGTCGCCCGTGCTGCCGCTTCGGCCTCCTGTCGGCCGAGGCCCGAAAGCCGTGCGGCGCGACGGATTTGAGCGCCCGCAGGGCGCAGGGGGTCGAGGGCGTCGGCTTTCTGTGGCACGAGCGCCATCGCTCGACCGCGCAGCCGGGCTCGCGCCGCCGCGTCGAGGGTCGCACCTTCGAAGCGGAGCGTGCCCGCCGTCTCGGCATTGGGAGGCAGGAGACCTAAGATCGCATCGAACAGGAGCGTCTTGCCCGCGCCGGAAACGCCGATGACGCCGACCACCTCGCCGGGCGAGGTGGTCAGGGAGACGCCTTGGAGGATCGGGATCACCGTCCGCCCGAAGAGCCCGCGATAGCGGCGGAAGGCGATGGTGAGGCCGTCGATCTCGAGCATCTTCACCGCTCGCTCTCCCAGGGGCTCACCAGCCGGCGCAAGCCGTCGCCGAGGCGATCGAAGGCTAGCGTCAGGGCGACGAGCATCAGTCCCGGCAACACGGCCAGCCACCAGTAGCCGCCGGTCAGGTAGCGCAGCGATTCGGCGAGCATGACGCCGATGGCGGGCAGATGCGGCTCCAGCCCGAAGCCCAGAAAGGTCAAGGCCGCCTCGTGCATGATCGCGTGGGGAAAGAGGAGGACGAAGCCCACGAGCAGCTGCGGCAGGACATGCGGCGCGAAGTGGTGCCGCGCGATCCACACGTCGCTCCGCCCGAGGCGCCGCGAGGTCTGGACGTACAGCGCCCGCCGGACCTGCAGGATCTCGGCGCGCAGTACGCGGGCGAGGCGCGGCCAGTGCGTGAAGGCCACCGCGGCGATGACCGCCTCGGTGCCGCCGCCGAGGGCGTAGGCCACGAGGATGAGGAGGACAAGATGCGGCAGGCCCAGCGCCAGGTCGACGAGCCCTCCGACCAGTGTGTCGAGGGTCCGCGAAGTCGCTGCCGCTGCTGCAAGGACGAGAGCGATGATCGCCGACAGGCTTGCGGCTAGAAAGCCCACGGCCAGGCTCAAGGCGAGGCCTTCGACCGTTCGTGCGAGCACGTCGCGGCCCAGGGAGTCGGTGCCGAAGGGATGCGCGGCGGAGGGAGCGAGAAGTCGGGCTGCCGGATCGGTCGCGAGCGCGGTCGGGGGCATGGTCCAGGCGGCGGCCAGGACGGCGGCGACGAACAGTCCGGCCACGGCGGCCAGAACCACGGCGCCCGTGCGGGCGTCCCGAGCGATCGCGATCACGGGAGCGCGTCCTCGGCCCGCGTGCGCGGGTCGATGAGCCGCAGTGCCACATCGGCAAGCAGGTTGCCGACGAAGACGAAGAGCACGGTGAACAGGGCTGCGGCAAGCAGGAGCGGCACGTCCTGGCGCAGACCCGCCTCCACGATCGCGCGACCGAGACCAGGCCAGGCGAACACCGTCTCGGCCAGGATCGAGCCGCCGAAGAGCTCGCCGACGCTCGCGAAGTGGAGCATCAGGGCCGGTGCGGCGACGTGGCGTAGCCCCGGACCCAGCGCGATCCACAGACGGGAAGCACCGTAGGCGCGCAAAAGCCGAGCCGGTTCCTCCTCCAATACTGCGATCTGCTTTTGGCGGGTGTGGAGGATCAGGGGCGCCATGCCCCCGAGGGCCACGGCCACGGCCGGCAGGACGAGGTGATGCAGGCGACCCGCCAGCGTTGCCTCCCCAGGCAGCGTTCCCGGCGGCAGCTGGCAGCAGACCGGTGCCCAGCCGAGCGCTACCGCGAAGACGAAGACGAGCAGGATGGCCACCCAGAAGGTCGGCGTGGCGGCGAGCACAACGGCCGACGTGCGGACGACGTTGTCGAAGGCGCTGCCGGCGTAGACGCCCGCCAGCACGCCCAAAAGGAAACCGAGGAGCCCGCCCATCAACCAGGCCACGGCGAGAAGCTGCAGCGACGCCCAGAAACGCTCGGCGATGACCTCCGCCACCGGCTGCCGGTAGATCGTCGAGACGCCGAAATCGCCCTGCAGGAGGTTTGAGGCCCAACGCAGGAAACGCTCCGGTGCCGGCGCATCAAGGCCCCATTGGGCAGCGATCAGCGCCCGCTGTTCGGGCCCGACGAGCATGGTCCGGGCGCCCACATAGGCCTCGACCGGATCGACGGGTGCGAGGCTCGCGAGCGTGAAGGTCAGGATCGCGGCCGCTGGCAGCAGCCAGAGCAGGCGCAGCAACCGCGCCCGCACGAGCCGCACGACGCCCTGGGTCTCACTCGGCACAGGTCCAGCGCCAAGTCTCGATGGCGTGCGTGATGGGGAAGCCGTGGCCGTGGGGATGGACCTGCGGCCGACCGAGGTCGAGGCATTCGTCCACGAAGTAGACGTGGTCGAGGTTGACGAGCCAAGCCCAGGTGGCGTCGCCTTTGGTGGCGAAGCCGGTCTCGCCATCCCACTGCGCCGCCTGCCAGTGCGGCAGCGACGCTTCGAGGCTGGGTGCTGCCTGCGCCGCCTCGAAGTGAGCGTCGACGGTCGGGTTTGCGTAGAAGCCGGCGTTGAAGAAGCCGCTGCCGCTGCGGCTCGAATGGTAGAGATTGTAGATCTCGAGCGGGTCGTGGGCGCCCCAGCCGAAGAGTACGGCGTTGCTGTGGGCCAGCTTGCGGATCTCGTCCCACGAGCGGCCCATCGGCACGACCTCGATGCCGAGCGGCCGCAGCTGGTCGGCGACACCGAGGGCGAGCGCCTGCCGTGTGGAATCGGTGGCCGGGTAGACGAGCCGGAACCGTGCCTCCAATCCGTCCTTGCGGCGCAGACCGTCGTCGCCCCAAACCCAGCCAGCTTCGTCGAGCGCCGCAGTGGCCGCCGCCATGTCGGGGCTCGCGACGGCTGCGTCCGGGTTGTCCCAGGGCAGATTGTCAACGGGGCCGTGGGCGGTTGCGCCGAAGCCGTCGAGGGCGAGTGCCACCAGCGCCTCACGGTCGAGAGCGAGGTTGATTGCCCGGCGGATGCCGAGGTCGGCGGTGACGTCGTCACCGATCGGATGACCCGCCTCGGTAGTGCGGCCGTCATCCGGCACCATGGGAAACATGACGCCGCGGTTGTCCACGGTGCGGAACGCCTCCATCCGCATCCCCGGGACCTGTCGGCGTGCGAGCGCTGGCGGCACGGCGACCACGTTCGCGTCGCCCGTCATGGCGGCGGCGAAGCTCGTATCGGCCTCAGTGAAGAGGAACGTCAATCGCTCGAACGGGATCTTACCGCCATACCAGTAGGGATTGGGTGCCACGACGAGCTGTTGCCCCGGTTGCCAGCCGACGAAGCGGAACGGGCCGGACCCGAACGGCGCCTTGCCATAGTCCGGGCCGTAGGCGTGGGCCGGCACGATACCGAGTGTCGTCAGCTGGCGCGTGAAGGTGATCCAGGGTCGCTTCAGGATGATGCGCACGTGGTGCGGGTCGCGCGCTTCGACCCGCTCGACCATCGTAAGGTCGACCAACCCGGCTGCCGCCATCGCCGTCTCGAAGGTGAAGACGACGTCCTCGGCGGTGACAGGCTCACCGTCAGCGAAGCTCGCGTCGTCGCGCAGCGTCAGCTCCCAGACGAGGCCACTCTCGTCCAGGGACCAGTCCGTCGCGAGATCGCCCACGACCGCGAGGTCCGGATCGAGCCGGAGCAGCGTCGACTGGAACAGCGGGTGCCCGTAGTCGCCCCATCCCAGCGTCGGGTCGAACCCTTCATCCGGTTCGCCGCCGATCGCCAGGACGAGTTCCCGCGCGCTCGGCGAGCTCCCAATCATCAGCATCACGGCGAACGTTGCACCCACCAGCGCCGAGGTTCTCATGCCTGTGTCCCTCCCGTTCCTCGACCACATGCGCGAAGCGTAGATCGTAGGAAGATTGTGTCAATTCGTATGAAAGCACGCTGGCATACGACGCGCCCTCCGCTGACCGTCGGAGGCTTCATCAACGAGCACAGGTGCCTGAAGATCGATGCGAAAGTGGTATCACCAGCCGACGGCTGCCGGCGCACGGTGCAGCGCTGCTCCGGCACGTCGCGCCTCTTCTCGGCGCTCATGGCCAGAGGCTCCGGCCGGCGGCGTCGAGGCTCTGCAGGCCGCCTCCGACCATTGCGAGACCGATCGCTGCAACGAGGACGCCCGAAATCAGCGGAGCCACCTCGATCACGGCTTGGAGCCGAGCGGAGTGCCCTCGCGCCCGCTCCAGCCCAAGCGAGGCGGCAAGACCGACAGCGGTCAGCGTCATCGCCAGCCCGGCACTGAAGGCCGCTAGCAAGGACAGGCCCAGCCACAACCGGTCGAGTTGGAGGCACAGTAGCAGAACGGTGAGCGCGGCACCGCACGGCACGAGGCCACCCGCAAAGCCGAAGGCCACGACTTGCCGCATGGTAGCGCGACTATCCCGGAAGCGGTGCGCGATGTCCTTGGCGTGCGCGCGGGCGTGAGCGTCTGCGTCAAGGTTGGCGTGATGATGGTGGTGCACCTCGCGGCCCGTCCCCGAAACCGCGGCAAGGCGACGTGAATGCAGCAGCGGCCGCAGCGTGAAGCCCGCGAGGATCAGGATGACTATACCAGAGACGATGGAGACGGCCGGGGCCACGGTGGCGGCGCCGAGGTCTGGTGCGAGCGTCAGACCGGCCACGCCCAAGACAACCACGAGAATGGAGTGCGACAGTGCCGCCGAGAGCCCGAGGGCCAGGGCCTGGACGGGCGTGCCCTTCACCGCGATGATGAAGGCGGCCATCATCGTCTTTGCGTGGCCCGGCTCCAGCGCGTGCAGCGCGCCCAGGGCAAGAGCGACCAACAGGAGAAGGCCGGCGGCCACTTGGCCCTCGGCGACAAGCTGGCTCAGGTCCAGTTGCCAACGCGGGCCGGCCGCAGGCGGTCCGAGGGTGACGGGCTCAAGGAGCTGGCCCGCGATCTCGCGCTTCGTGGTCCCCGACGGCCCGGCGTCGATGATGTGGTTGTCGACGTAGAGGTTCGCCGGGAGCACGATTTCGGGCAGGGCCGACTGGATGGTGAGTGTCTCGCCAGCGGCAACGGGCCGATAGCGGACCGCCAGGTCGATATGTGCGCTGCCGATGAGAACAGGCCCCGCTGCGTCGGTTGATTGCGTCCGGAGCGCCTCTTCCGCTTGGGCCGGCGTCAGGAAAGGTCCGGGCGTGCCCGCGGCCCATACGCTTGTGGTCGCGTCTTCGGCGACGAGCGTTACGCCACCGGCCGTAAGTCGGTAGCCCGACGCCACGAACTCGGCGAAAGCGTGCTCGTCGCTGGTCACGGCAGCTCGGTTGAGCATGGTCAACGGGCCGTGCTCAGTCTGCTTCGCCGTCAAGAAGGGGGTATTCGCGGGCGTTTCACCGGCTTGGCGAGCGGCGATCGTGCGCGCGAACACCAGGGGCGCCGGGATGCGCGCGTAAAGAACGAGCGCGTTCTCACTCCTATCCAGGATGAGGGTACGGGTCCGGGCTTCCGGATCGAGGTGCGCCGAGGCCTCGCCGCATAACATGACGAGGATGATCGCCCAGAGGCTCGTACGAAATCGTCTCATGTTCCCTCCGGTTCGGGGTCGTGTCCCGCGGTTTGGCGAGGCTCACCGAGCACGAGGGCCATCGGAGGGGTCGCGTCGATCAGCGACACCAAACCTCGGGACACGACCTCGCGAGGCCACTCGAAGTGTCCCGCCGTGCGTCGCGACGATCTCGAAGTGCTCGCCGGCGCCTGCGGATCTCGAGCTCCACTCCGGCGATCCCGGTCAGCCGGCGCAGGTTGCCGGCCAGCGCATGGTTCAGCATCAAGCGCGTCAGGGTCGTGCCGTCGGCGATACAGCGAACCGCAACGGACCGCAGTTCCAGCGCGTCGTCGATCTTCGGCCGACGCACGACGGATCGGCGTTTGTCTCGGACCGCGCGGCTGCGCGGGACGACACCGTGACCGTGGAAGCGCACCGCATCGGCAGTCATGTCGATCGAGAACGCCTGCTCGTCGCGATCGGTGCGGAGGTAGTCGCGCTCGAGGAACCCTCTCAATCCGACGACGTCCTCGCTCGTTGGTCGACAATGGCTGGACCGTCGCCGTTGCTTGACGCTTCGGAAATCCACTGGCCGGACGATCCGGGCGTGTAGCCGGCCGGCCAACCGGACGACGTTGGCCAGACGCTCGCTAGCGTCAGCTCCGCCGCCGACCACCACGTCCGCGTTCGGCAGGGCATCGGTCGACGCGCGCGCGGCGAGCGTCGTGGTCACGGGGGCGAAGCGCTCGCCAATGGCCTCGGTGTTCGACCCGCTCATCGCCGAGTTGAGACTCTGCGGTGCGAACGTCGGTACGACGCCGATTGTTGGGCCCAGCTCGCCGGTGCTGACCGCGAACGGTATCGGGAGAGGAGCAACCATGATCACGGCCGCGACCCGTCCAGCGCTTCCCATCGCGGTCCGACTGGCCTCAATGCCACGGCTACACGGCTCGCTAGCGCGCAGCGGTGAGGAGGCCTCGCCGAACGTCGGCGGGGCGAGGCGTCCAACACGTTCACTCCAAGGTTACTCAATGCGCGCACCTGCACCACTCACCTCAGCCGACGCACCTCTAGCGAGCCGCTTGACGTCAACGGCTTCGAAGGATCAACGCAGAGACCTGCACTCGCGGATGCAACGAAGAGGCGCGGATAGCGGCTCAGCGCGGCAGAGGTACGAAGCCTTTGACGAGCACGGGCCCGGTTGGCCGACCGATCGGCGACCCGTCGGGAGCCTTGAGGGGGATTTCGTAGAGCCTGTCCTCCCGCCGGCGGACGCCGAAGCCGCCTTCTACGCCGAAATGGAGGAGAAGCCGCGGGCCGAGTAGGACTCAAACCAACCAGCCTCCGGACAACCCGGTGCGGTTCA
>CAYUKE010000056.1:0-4272 GCA_964445185.1 uncultured Geminicoccaceae bacterium | reverse complement strand
GTTTTTCTCTAATAATCTGGCGGCGCGGCACGATACCATGGTTATAATAACGAACCTCATCGGCGAAAATGTCGGCAGAGAATGTCTGCTTGTTATTGCGTGTTCTCAGGTAAGCTTGCTCGATAAAGTGTCTCAATTCGATCAGCTTTTTGGTATTCGGAAGACAGTCGGCCGGCCGCCGGCGTGGCTTGACAGCCAGCATCGGCGTCGGCAGCGAAACCACAACAAGCATCGGTGCAGTCGACGCGGCAGTGTCGGGCAGGTCGCCGAGGTGACTGCGGGTGCTTTGGAGCCTCGACTTAGCGGTATCCCGGACGACCGCTTTAGCTGGCGCTGCCGGTGTGCCCGTCGGCGGGGCCTGGACACCGCTCGGTGGCGCAGATCCGGCGCGCCAAGGCCTCGTGGCGGAGCCCACGCTATCCTTGGCCGTTGACGGCCCGACACCGCTCGTTGGGTTTGGCGCAGCCGAGTTCGGTGAGTGCGGGATGGGGAAGTTGGCCACCAATAGCGCCGTTAGCAGCAGCCCCGCACAACATACGACTATCCGGACGGGCTCAAGGAGGGCGTCGAGCGTCGCGTTCGCTCGCCGAGGGCCTCGATAGCCGGCAGAGCTTCCGCCATGGCGCGACCGTGCTCGGACGTCGCCTCGCATACAGGCATTGGGGCCTTCATGCACAATGCGCCTCCCCGGATCGTGGCTTGCGGGCGCGAAAGCCAGCACGGCTGCCCAACACCAACGACTTGAACTGTTCCCGCAGATGCAGCGAGAAGACGCCTTGGCCGGCTCAGCGCGGCAGCCGCGCGAAACCTTTCACGAGCACTGGCCCGGTGGGCCGACCTACCGGAGACCCCCCGGGCGCCTCGACGGAGATTTCGTAGAGCTGCTCCGGCTGCGGTGCAGGCAGGTCCGGACCGATTAGGGTTCGCGCCGCCACCTCCTGCAGAAGCCCGATCGAGACCGGGCCGGCGTCCGGGTCCGGCAAGGTCCAAAGCTCCAACGCGCGATCGGCCGGCAGGTCGAGATCGCCGATCGGCGTCACCCGCACAGCGTTGGCCGGCAAGACCTCGACGACCACCAGCGGCTCACCTTCCTCGTCGACCAGAACGGCGATCACCTGGACCGGCGGGCCCGACCACAAGGTCCACCCCAGTGCTGCGACCAGAAGGAGCGAGGCCGCGAAGCTAGCCATTGCGGCGGGACGCCACCAACCTCCAACGGTGGTCGCCGCAGCCCGACGCGCGCGCTCGCGAATCTCGCCCGAGCGAGCCGGGGACGAGGTGGTAGGGCGGGCGGCTCCGTCGGCAATGCGTCCCCAGAGATTCTGCGAAGGCGTTAGCGGTGGTGCCGCAAGGTCGAATTCGAGGAACCGCTCGCGCGCGGCGGCAACTGCCGCACGCAGCTCGGCGTCCGATTTGAGGCGTTCCTCGACCGCCGCGGTCTCGGCGGGCTCGAGTAGACCCAGGACGTACTCGTCAGCGAGCTCTGCAATGGATTGGGGGCTCGCTGTCATTGCATGCAAGCACGCAGCTCGGCCAAGCCGCGCCGGACCCAGGTCTTAGCCGTCCCGAGTGGCGCGTTCAAACGGCCGGCAATCTCGCCGTGGGTAAAGCCGCCGACATAGGCCATAAGCACGACACGGCGGAGGGTCTCATCCATCAGTTCGACACATCGGCGAAGCCGGCTGGTGTTCGAAAGCCGGTCGAGGACTGACGTCTCCTGCGCGTGCCACTGATCGGCGAGGGCTTCGAGTGCCGCCGGCTCCGTCGTTTCTGTCCGCCGGTCGTCCCGGACGATCGAGAGCGCGCGGTAGCGGACAATGGCGAAGAGCCAAGAGCGCGCCGATCCAAGAGCCGGGTCATAGCGGCCCGCGTTGGACCATATCTGGAGAAAAGACTCCTGCAGCGCTTCCTCGGCGAGGTCGCGACGGCGGACGATGCGCTCAGCAACCGCGAGCATCCGCGCCGCCTCTGCATCGAACAGCGCCTTGAGCGCATGGACGTCCCCGTGAGCGCAGCGCGCGACCAAGGCTGCGTGGTCGACCGTCGATGCATGCTCGTTCGAGGTCGGCACGTCGTCCCTCCGGGAACCCAATGCAGTTGACATACCACGAGCGCACAATCCTCGACCACGGCGCCCTAGGTCCGGAGATGAGGCTTCGCCGGTCGATGACGAGCCGCAGGCCGGCGTGCGGAGCCACGTGGCTCCACGTCACCTGACAACGCCACGCGCGCCCGCTGTGGATGCGATGAACCGCGAGCCTATGGGCTCTTTGCCCGCCGTGGCGGAGCGCGGCCGGCGGTCGCCTCGTTGGAGCCGGGCGGCTGGTCGGCGGTCGGTTCGCCGCCCTCCGACTGCACCGCCCTAAGGATAGCCTGCCGCAATTCCCCACGCGGCGCATTCGGCCGAAGGGCGCCGGCGAGCATCCCAATGCGTTCCCGCCAGGCAGCGAGCTCGTCTCGTAGTACCGGGTCTGCGTCGAGTTCCGCCTCGAACAGAACGCTCGCTTCCCGGTTCATCATGCCGAGCAGGTAGTCGACGCATTGCCGGTCGCACGCCGGCTTCTGGTTCATTCAAGCGCGTCCTTCATCGCCATCAGCCCGCGGCGCACCCAGCTCTTCGCCGTGCCGAGCGGGACCCCCAAGATCTCAGCGATCTCAGCATGACAATGCCCGCGAAAAAACGCCAGTACGAGCGCGTTCCGGTACTCCGGGCGCAGGTCCTCCAAGGCCATCCGCACGACGAGATCGTCGATGGCCGGGATGATGATCGAGACGTCGTGCAGCGGATCGCAAGCGTGCGGCTCGGTGCCCGGACCCCGCACCTCCAGCGGCACGGACCGATCGGCGCGGCTCGCTCGAATGGCGTCGATTGCCTTGTTGCGGGTGATCCGTGCAAGCCAGGCGACGATGCGCCCTTGCTCAGGATTGAAGGCCCCCGCACGCCGCCAGACGGAGACATACACCTCCTGAACGACGTCCTCCGCCTGGGCGCGGTTTCGGAGAATGCCCAGCGCTACGCCTTGGACGAACTGGCTAGTCCGATCAAAGAACGCACGGAAGGAACCTCGGTCCCCGGCCTCCACGCCGGCGAGCAAGGACTTGAGCTCAGCATCGAGGCCGTCGTCACGAAGCCGGTGCGCATCCCTCGCCGGTCGACGAACGTTCCTCTGCATCGGCTCCTCCCGCCACAGCGTCCGCGAGCGCGCCTTCGGCGTTGGCTCGATCGCATGCATCCGCGCGGGGAACGCGCCACGAGCGCGTTTGGATGAGGAACTTGTGAACTATCGGCACGGTCAGGGGCGCTGAGCGTGCATCCGACGCCTACGCGCCGCCCGTTCTCACTCATGCCGGGCAACCGGCGACATAAACCCCAAAGCAAGGACCTGGTGAGACATGCAAGCGATGCCGATGCGGAGCGGAGGCTTGGCGTTGTTGGCGCTCGGCGCCCTGGCAATGCCGGCGTGGTCCTCGAGCCATATGGACGCGCCGCTGATCACGTTCGACGACCCTGCCAATACGACCGACGTCTACGCGTTCATCAGTGAGGATCCGGAAACCCAGGTCCGCTATCTGACGACCGCGCTTTCGGTGTACCCCTTCGAGGAGCCGGGTATCGGGCCGAACAACTATCGCTTCGATGATCGCGTCCGCTACGAGATCGGCGTGGCGCTCGACGGCAATATCGAGCGTGGTCGCCCGGACATCACCTATCGCTTCGAGTTCGCGACCGACTTCGCCAATCCGAACACCATCCTTCAGCAGTTCCTGGGCACCATCGATCCGGATGATCTCGATGGCGGGTTTCCGGCGAACCAGAACCTTCGCCAGAGCTACACGGTCACCAAGATCGAGCGTGACGGCGGGCGCGAGGTGTTGGGGAGCGGCCCCGGCGATGGCCTCATCGTCCCGCCGAACAACCAGGGCCTCGTGACGCCATTCTACAACCAGAACGACGACGGCGATCAGCCGGCGCGCGGCGGTGTCGCCCAGGCGGCGGACCTCGATCCCTACACGCAACTCGCTATCGCCGAGCTGCCCGGCGGTTATCAGGTCTTCGCGGGACAACGCGACGACGGCTTCTATGCCGATATCCAGTCGATCTTCGATCTGGATTTCTCGTTTGGTCGCGACACCGGAACGCCGACCAAGCCTTTTGACAGTCAGGGCGGCTTCAACGTCCACACGATCGTGCTCAACATCCCGCTGAGCGAGTTGGGCGACGCGGAACGTGCCGGGGTCTTTGCCACGACGGCGCGGGCCAGGCTCGTCGGT
>CAYUKE010000055.1:0-12967 GCA_964445185.1 uncultured Geminicoccaceae bacterium | reverse complement strand
GGCGCGAACAGCCCGGCCGACGTGCTGCTGACCGTCGATGCCGGCCGCCTCTGGCGCGCCGAGCAGGCGGGCCTGTTCCAGGCGGTCTCGTCGTCGACGTTGGAAGATCGGATTCCTGCCGAGCTTCGTCACCCGGACGGGCTCTGGTTCGGCTTCTCGAAGCGTGCGCGGGTGATCTACTACGACACTACGAGCGTTGATCCCTCCTTGATCCAGACCTACGCGGATCTGACGCGGCCTGAGCTGCAAGGCCAGCTCTGCATCAGGTCGAGCACCAACATCTACAATCTCTCGCTGATGGCGGCGCTCATCGACCACATCGGGCCGGACGCCGCCGAAGGCTGGGCCGAGGGGGTGGTGGCGAACTTTGCTCGCGACCCGCAGGGCAATGACACGGCGCAGATCCGTGACGTGGGCACCGACGCCTGCGGCGTCAGCATCGGCAACACGTACTACTTCGCGCGGCTGATGAACTCTGACGATCCGGCGGATCAGGCCGTCGTGGAGCGCGTCGGCTACGTCTTCCCCGACCAGGAGGGCGCCGGCACGCACGTCAACATCTCCGGTGGCGGGGTCGTTGCTACGGCGCCGAACGCCGAGAACGCCGTGCGTTTTCTCGAGTACCTGGCGAGCGATGCGGCCCAGGCCTACTTCGCCAACGGCAATAACGAGTATGCCGTGGTCGAGGGCGTCGAGATCGAGAATCCGGCGCTCGAAACCATGGGCGACTTCGTGGCTGACGATCTCAACGTTGCGGTGCTCGGCCAGAACCAGACGCAGGCGCAGATCCTCTACGACAAGGCCGGCTGGGACTGACAGCCGTCCAGGGTCCACTCCGGCCGCATCGCTTCGGTGCAGCCGGAGGTCGGACTTCATTCCGCGGTGGTGAACGCCTAGGCACAGGCGCAAACAAGCACCAGCCGCGGAGCCAGCGATGACCGACTACCTCGCCAATGAGCAGCAGCTTCTGAGCGAGATGAAGGCGCTCTCGAAGGTGACGCCGGAGACGAGCCAAGCGTTCGGCTCCCTCGTCAAGAGCGTGAACGACACCGGCCCCCTAGATCACAAGGCGAAGGAGCTGATCGCGCTCGGCATCGCGATCTGCATTCGTTGTGAGGGCTGCTTGATCTTCCACACCCGAGCACTGCTCAAATACGGGTGCAGCCGCGAGGAGTTCGCAGCGGCCGTCAACGTTGCCGTCGAGATGGGTGGGGGCCCGGCGCGCGTCTACGGCGCCCACGCGCTTGCGATCTATGACGCGATGGCGGCGGGCTGAGCGCGACTCTCGCCGGCAAGCGCACACCGCTGCCGGCCTCCGGCGGCGACAACCTCAAAGGCGCCGTCTTCATGATGGCGAGCATGGCGGGTTTCGCCGTGAACGACGCCTTGATGAAGACGTTGGCGCAGGAGGTTCCACTGCTGCAGGCGCTGTTGGTCCGCGGCGCGTTCGCCAGCCTGTTCCTGCTCGCAATCGTCGCTCTGCAGCGCGCGCTGCCGGCGCGGGTGGACGTGGCGACCGGCATTCGGCTCGCGGTCCGCGTCGGCTGTGAGATCGGCGCGACGCTGTGCTTTCTCACGGCGCTCTTCAACATGCCCATCGCGAACGCAACGGCCATCTTGATGGTGACGCCATTGGCCGTGACGCTCGGCGCCGTGTTCCTCGGCGAGCGTGTCGGCTGGCGGCGCGGCACCGCCATCGCGGTCGGGTTCGCAGGCGTCCTTCTGATCGTTCGACCCGGTGGCGACGGCTTTAACGCGTACAGCCTCGCGGCTCTCGCTGCGGTGGTCTTCATCGTCGGTCGCGACCTCGTCACGCGCCACGTCTCCGCGGCGATGCCGTCGTCGTTCGTCGCGCTGATGACGGCCCTGGCCATCCTCGTCGTCGGCGCAGTTCCGACCGTTGCTGCAGGCTGGCAGCCCGTACCGGTGGGGACGGTCTTGACCCTGGCCGCGGCGGCCGGCTTTCTCGTCGTTGGTTATCTTTTCGCGGTGATGACCATGCGCGTCGGCGACATAGGCTTCGTGTCGCCGTTCCGTTACACGGTGCTGCTATGGGCGATCTTGCTCGGCATCGTTGTCTTCGGCGAGGTTCCGGACGCGCCGACGCTGCTGGGTAGCCTCATCGTCGTCGGCACGGGTCTCTACACGCTGCATCGCGAGCGACGGCTGGCCCGTCGCTGAGGGGCGAGGTCGGGAGAAGAGAATGATCTGGCTCGCGCTTGTGGTGCTGATCGCAGTCTTCACGGCGCTGCACGTCGTGCCGCTCCGGCCAGAGTGGCGCGGGCGGCTGGCCACCGCGCTGGGCGGCGAGACGCCCTACAAGCTCGCCTTCATGCTGCTCAGCGCCATCGGCCTGTTCGGCGCCTTCGCGGTCGCGGGCCGCGCGCCGGTGGTATCGCTGTGGAGCGCGGGCGAAGCCTTGCGCGGACTAGCCCTCGTCGCCACGGCGCTCGCTGCCGTGCTCCTTGGCGCCGCGTACGGACCCGGTAAAGGAAACCGGCTTGCCCGTCACCCGATGCTCGCCGGTATCGCGCTTTGGGCCGGCGCCCACGCGCTCGCCAGCGGCGAGCTTGCCTATCTTCTGGTCTTCGGCAGCCTTACCGCCTATGCGATCGTCGCCATGCCGCTGAGCGACGCTCGCCAAGCCGCACGTGATGCCGAGGCGGCGTCAGCGGTCGCGCGCGAGACGGCCCTCGTTCCATTCTGGTGGCTGGCCACCGGCGGCGCGCGCGACGGGCTTCGCTGGCAGGGCCCGGCCGTGGCGCTTGTCGCCTGGGTGGTCTTGCTGTTGGCGCACGGGTGGCTGTTTGGCGCTTCGCCCTGGCCCGCCACGGGATCGGGTTGATCGTCGTTGCCGTTCAGGCGCGCCGGGCAGCGGCGATCGGGTCGGCGTAGCGAGGCTCGACGTCCCAAGGGAAAAGAATCCACGTGTCTTGGGAGACCTCGGTAACGAACGTGTCGACGACGCCGCGGCCCGCCGGCTTGGCGTAGACGGTAGCGAAGTGCGCTTCCGGCAGCATCTCGCGAACGATACGGCCGGTCTGGCCTGTGTCGACGAGGTCGTCGATGACGAGCCAGCCGGTGCCGGAACCGTGGATGTCCTTCAATACCTGAGGCGCTCGCTGCGTCTCACGATCGTAGCTGGAGATGCAAACCGTATCGATCAGGCGGATGTCCAGCTCACGAGCTACGATGTGCGCTGGAACCAACCCACCGCGCGCGATCGCCACGATGCCACGCCACGGGGCCTGCTCGGCGAGCCGCCATGACAGGGCTTTCGCGTCCCGGTGGAGTTCGCCCCAGGACACTGGAAAGTACTTCTGCTCCGCCTGGCTCAACCCGCCGACCCCTGCCGCCGCGCTTGTTGGAACTCGCGCGCCATTAGGCGCCCGGTCGAACACGGTCAAGCGCCGCCGCGCCGCCTCAGACGAGGCCGCGCGCGAACGGCAGCGTATGCACGCTCCGCCCGGTTGCCGCCCGGACGGCATTCGCGACGGCGGGCCCGATCGGGGGCACGCCCGGCTCTCCGACACCGGTCGGTGCCTCCGTCGATGGCACGATATGCACCTCGACGTCGGGCATTTGGTCAATCCGAAGCGGGAAATAGGCGTCGTAGTTGGCTTGGTCGACGACGCCGTCGGTGAGCGTCAGCTCTTCCTGCAGAATTGAGCCCAAGCCGAAGCCGACACCACCCTCCATCTGTGCGCGCACCGTGTCGGGGTTGACGACAATGCCGCAATCGACGGCGCAGACGACTCGGTGCACGCGGACGTTACCGCCATCAACGGACACCTCAGCGACCTGTGCGACGAAGCTGTAGAAGCTCTCGTGGACGGACAGGCCAAGCGTGCGGCCGTCGGCTCGCGCCTCGCCCCAGCCGGCCTTCTCGGCTGCCAGCCTAAGGACGGCCGCATGACGCGGGTGATCGCGCAACAGCGCGAGACGAAGCTCAAGCGGGTCGCGGCCGGTTGCGGCGGCGATCTCGTCGACGAAGCACTCGGTCGCGAAGGCGGTATGGGTCGAGCCGACAGCGCGCCACCAGAGGACCGGAACGCGCACATCGGTGGTCGTCAGGCCCACCTGCAGGTTGGGAATGGCGTAAGGCAGGTTCTGGGAGCCCTCGACGGAGGTGCCGTCGACGCCGTTCTGGATCAGGCCTTCGAACGGCGTGCCCGAGACGATCGATTGGCCGACGATGTGGTTGTCCCACGCGACGACGTTGCCGTCGGCGTCGACGCCCGCGCGCAGGCGGTGGACGTAGGCGGGGCGGTAGCGGCCGCCGCGCATGTCGTTCTCGCGCGTCCATTGCACCTTGACGGGGGCTCTGAAGCCGAGCGCCTGCGCGACCATGACGGCCTCGGCGACGACGTCGCCATCGGCGACCGCACGCCGGCCGAAGCTGCCGCCAGCCTTCATCACGCGCATCGTTACCTGCGCCGGATCGATACCGGCGATCTGGGCAGCGATCGCTTGATAGACGTCGGGTATCTGGTGGCCGCCCCAAACCTCCAGGGTCCCGTCCTCGTTCATGCGCGCGACGGCATTGAGCGGCTCAAGGGCTGCATGGGCGAGGAACGGAAACGTGTAGGTCGCCTCGACGACGCCCTCGGCGGAAGCAAGTGCGGCCTCGACGTCGCCTTCGTTGCGCGCGATGGCCGCCGGAGCCGCGGTAGCGAGCGCGTGGTAGCTCTCGAAAATACCGGCCGAACCACGCGTCTCGGCGCCGCTTTCGTCCCAAACGACCTCGACCGCATCGCGCCCCTTGAGCGCCGCCCACATGTGCTCGGCGACGACGGCGATGCCCCGCGGGATTGCGACCACGTCGACGACGCCGGGCAAGGCCTTTGCCGCGGTCGCATCGAAGCTCGCGACCGTCGCGCCGAACTTCGGCGGATGGATCATGGTCGCGGTCAGCATGCCGGGCAGGTCGAGGTCGATCGTGAAGGTTTGGCTACCGTTCGACTTCGGCGGCGAGTCGTGGCGCCGCAGCGTCTCGTCGCCGATCAAGCGCCATTCGCTCGACGGCTTCAGTGCGATCTCGGTCGGCAGCGCAAGCGATGCCGCTCGCGTCGCAAGCGGGCCGAAGCCACTCTCTCGGCCCGAGGGGTGGCTGATGATGCCGTCTGCGACGCTGATCTCCGCCGCCGGCATGTCCCATTCCTCGGCGGCTGCCGCAACCAGGAGCGCGCGGGCGGCGGCACCCGCCTCGCGGTAGCGCAGGAAGCTGCCGGCGATGCTGGTCGAGCCGCCGGTCCCTTGGACAGCACCACCCCATTGCGGGTTGCCGTACAACGCGGCGTTGCCGGCAGCGCCCTCGATGTCGATCTGCTCCCAAGCGGCGTCGAGTTCCTCGGCGACCAGCGTGGCGAGCCCGTGATAGCAGCCTTGGCCCATCTCGAACTGCGAGGAGAGCACCGTGACGCGGCCGTCGTCACCGATCCGCAGATAGGCTTCGAAGGGGTTGGGCTGCGCGGCGGGTGCAGCGGCTTCACTGGCGGCGCCCGCCCGCCGGAAGCCGACGAGCAGGCCGCCGGCGGTGGCAGCGGTGGCGACCAGGAACTGGCGGCGTGAGGGCGCGAGGGCGGGTTTTGGCGCGAGCGCGACGAGCTTCTTCGCGAGCATGATCAGGCCTCCAGACGGCGCGCGGCTTCGTGAATACCGGCGCGGATGCGCTGATAGGTGGCGCAGCGGCAGAGATTGCCCCACAAGGCGCCATCGATGTCAGCGTCGGTCGGCTGTGGGTTCTCCGTGAGCAGCGCCGTCGCCGCCAGCACCTGGCCCGACTGGCAGTAGCCGCATTGGGGCACGTCGAGTTCGGCCCACACCGCCTGAACGGTCTCGGCGATCGGCCCGCCGACGCCCTCGATCGTCGTGATCGACACACCCTCGAGATCGCCGACCAAGAGCTGACAGGACCGGACGGGAATGCCGTCCAACTGCACGGTGCACGCCCCGCACTGAGCGATGCCACAACCGTACTTGGTGCCCTTGAGCCCGGCTAAGTCGCGAAGCGCCCACAGGAGTGGCATCTCCGCGTCAGCGTCGAGCGTGGTCGCGACGCCGTTGATCGTGAGTGTGGTCACAGCGTGTTGTCCCCCTTGCATCGTGATGCGCAGGTAGGCAACCGGTAACCAAAGTCGAGTGGCCAAGTCGCAGTTCGCTCGGTCTCGTTAGCACGGCCGAGTGCTATGCTGCAGCGCAGGATCGTCGACCGTCGGTCGCCGGGTTCGAGGATCAGCCAATGCGCCAAGTCATCATCCTGCTCGTTGTCGCCGCCATCGGCGTCACGGCGTACCTCTATCGCGGCGCGCTCCTTCCAAGCGCGCCGACCGCGCCGGCCGAGGGCGTCGCCAGCGGACCGCCGCCGGCCGTCACTGTTGCCGCGCCGCTCGTCCGTGAACTGGTCGAGTGGGACGAGTTCAGCGGCCGGTTCGACGCCATCGACGAAGTTGCGTTGCGGGCCCGCGTCAGTGGCTACCTGGACACCGTCGCTGTCGAGGATGGTGCGGTTGTCGGCGCCGGCGATCTCCTCTTCGTGATCGACCAGCGGCCGTTTCGTTTGGCCTTCCAGCGGGCGCAAGCGGACTTGGCGCGGGCCGAGGCCGACGTCGAATATGCGGTGCGCGAGCTCGCGCGCGCCAACGACCTGGTCCAGCGCAACGCCGTGTCGCTTTCGGTCGTGGATGAGCGCGTACGCGAGCTCGCCGCCGCGGAAGCCTCTGTCGACCTGGCAGAAGTCGCCATCGACCAAGCGGAACTAGATCTCGAGTTCACCGAAATCAGAGCGCCCTTTGCCGGACGTGTCTCCGACCGCCGCGTCGACGTCGGCAACCTCGTCGACGAGACGACCGTGTTGACGACCCTTGTCCGTACTGACCCCCTCGAGTTCGAGTTCGATGTCACCGAGGACGTCCTGCTGGCCTATCGGCGGGCGATCAGCGCGGGAGACCTGCCGTCGCTGGCCGATGAGAGCGGTGGTGCTGCTGTTCGCCTCGTCGACGAGCGCGAGTGGACCTATCCGGCCCGGGTCAGCTTCGTCGATAATGTTGTCGACGCCGGCTCCGGCACCGTGCGCGTACGCGCGACCCTCGACAATCAGGACGGCCTGATCCTGCCGGGGCAATTCGGCTACATCCGCATTCCCGGATCACCGCGCTACCCAGCTATCCTCGTGCCCGAGGAGGCGATCGCCAGCGACCAGGCGAACCGCATCCTCCTCGCCGTCAACGGCGACAACGTGGTCGAGCCGCGCATCGTTCGCGTCGGCCCCAGCGAGTTTGGCCTGCGGATTATCCGCAGCGGGCTCGAGCCGGACGAGCGCATCGTCATCCGGGGCCTGCTGCGTGCCCGGCCGGGCCAACCCGTGACGCCGGAGCCCGGGACCATCGAGCTGTGGCCCGACGGCGCGCCGTTAGCTGGCGCGAGCTGAGGAGCGCACGTTGGGCTTCACGCACTTTTGCATCGAGCGTCCGATCTTCGCCTCGGTACTCTCGGTGCTGATCATCCTCGTCGGCCTTGCGTCTTACGTGACCTTGCCGGTCGCTCAGTATCCGGACATAGCGCCGCCGACGATCCAGATCCGGGCGAGCTATCCGGGCGCGTCAGCGGAGGTGGTCAGCAGGACGGTCGCGACACCGATCGAGCAGGACGTCAACGGCGTCGAGAACATGCTCTACATGCTCTCGCAGGCGACCGGCGACGGCCAGCTCGTCATCACGGTCACCTTCGCGCTCGGCACCGATCTGGATGCCGCCCAGGTGCTGGTGCAGAACCGGGTCGCCCGCTCGGAGCCGCGGCTGCCGGAGGAGGTGCGGCGGCTCGGCGTGACGGTCGAGAAGAACTCGCCCGACATGCTCATGGTCGTGCACCTGTTCTCGCCCGACGGCTCGCGCGATCCGATCTACCTGTCCAACTACGCGACGCTCCAGGTGACCGACGTTCTGGCGCGGCTCGAAGGCGTCGGCAGCATCCAGGTTGTCGGCGCGCGTGACTACGCCATGCGCATCTGGATCGACCCGGAGAAGGCGTCGCAGCTCGAACTGACACCGGGTGACGTCCTGGCCGCGTTGCGCGCGCAGAACGTTCAGGTCGCGTCCGGTGTGCTGAACCAGCCGCCGGTCCCGCAGCAGGGCGCTTTCCAGCTCAACGTCGAGACCCTCGGGCGTCTCACCGAGCCGCGCGAGTTCGAACGGATCATCGTCAAGACCGATGAAGCGGGACGGGTGACGCGGCTTGGCGATGTCGCGCGCGTCGAGATCGGCGCCGAGAGCTACATCGCCAACGGCTACTTGAACGATCGCGAGGCGGTGCCGCTCCTGCTTTTCCAGCGGCCTGGCTCCAACGCCCTCGATACGGCCGACGCGATCCTCGCAACGATGGCCGATCTTGAGGGGAACTTCCCGGACGGCGTCGCCTACGACGTCATCTACAACCCGACGGAGTTCATCGAGGCGTCGGTCAACGCGGTCTACCGGACGATTCTCGAGGCGGTGCTGCTCGTCGTCCTTGTGATCATCGTCTTCCTACAGAATTGGCGCGCCGCGATCATCCCGATCTCGGCGATCCCGGTGTCGCTGATCGGGACGTTCGCGGTGATGGCGGCGCTGGGCTACTCGCTCAACAACCTCAGCCTGTTGGCGCTGGTCCTGGCGATCGGCATCGTCGTCGACGACGCCATCGTGGTCGTCGAGAACGTCGAGCGGAACCTGGCGCGAGGCTTGGCGCCGCGCGAGGCCGCGCACCGGACGATGGACGAGGTCGGCACAGCCCTTGTGGCCTCGACGCTGGTCATCGCGGCCGTCTTCATCCCGGCTATGTTCCTCACCGGCATCACCGGGCAATTCTTCCGCGAGTTCGCGGTCGTCATCACGGTCTCGACCTTTCTCTCCCTGCTGGTCTCGCTCACCCTGAGCCCGGCGCTCGCCGCGCTGCTGCTCCAGCCGCACGACGAGGTCGGGCGCGTGCCCTTGCTCTTGCGCCCGCTCTCTCTCGCCGGGCGTCTGTTCAATCATGGTTTCGGCCGGCTCGAGAATGGCTATGGCCGGCTGACCGCGCGGCTCGTCCGCGTCGCTGGCCTCGTCCTCGGCGTCTACGTCGTGCTGCTGGTGGTCACTGCCGATCGTTTCGCCGCGGCGCCCAAGGGCTTCATCCCGGATCAGGATCAAGGCTACCTGATCGTTGCGCTGCAGCTGCCGCCAGGCGCATCGCTGGAGCGAACCGACGCGGTCGTCCGCGACCTAGCTCAGCGCATCCTCGAAACAGAGGGCATCGCCGACGTCGTGCCCTTCGCTGGCTTCGACGGGGCGACCTTCACCAACGCCTCCAACGCCGGCGCGATCTTTGCTGTCATGGATCCCTTCGAGGAGCGCGCAGCCGTCGGTCTGACCGCGTCACGTCTCCAGGGCGAGCTGTTCGGCATGGTGCAGGAGATCCAGGAAGCGTTCATCCTGGTGATCGCCCCGCCGCCCGTTCGCGGCATCGGCAATGCCGGCGGCTTCAAGCTCTACGTCCAAGATCGTCAGGGCCGTGGCTTGGAGAGCCTGGAGGAAGCGACCAACGCGCTGGTCGCCGCCGGCAACGCCGATCCGCGCCTCGCTCAGGTCTTCACGCTCTACAACACTCGGACGCCTAAGGTCTTCGCCGACATCGATCGGCTGCGCGCGGAAAAGCTGAGCCTGCCGACCGAGCGGGTGTTCGAGACGCTGGAGGTCTATCTCGGCTCGGTCTTCGTCAACGAATTCAACTTCTTGGGACGAACGTTCCGCGTCACGGCGCAGGCGGACGGACCGTACCGGACCGAGCTCGAGGACGTCGCGGGTTTTGAGACGCGCAACACGCTTGGCGACATGGTCCCGCTCGGCGCCGTCGCTGACTTCGAGGATCGCACAGGTGCCTATCGGGTGCCACGCTACAACCTCTATGCCGCCGCCGAGGTGCAAGGTGGCCTGGCGCCCGGTGTCTCCTCCGGGGAGGCGCTCGCGGCCATGGAGCGTCACGCCGCCGAGGTCCTTCCGTTCGGGTTCGACTATGAATGGACCGAGCTGTCGCTGCAGCAGAAGCTCGAGGGCAATCTGGGCCCGGTGATCTTCGCCGCCGCCGTGGTCTTCGTCTTTCTCCTGCTGGCGGCGCAGTATGAGAGCTGGTTGTTGCCGCTCGCGATCGTGCTGATCGTGCCGTTGTGCGTGTTGCCCGCCGTGCTCGGCTTGGCGGCACGGGGCTACAGCGTCGACATCCTCGGACAGGTCGGGATCGTGGTGCTGGTCGCCCTCGCCGCCAAGAACGCGATCCTCATCGTCGAGTTCGCCAGGCAGGCCGAGGAGGGCGGCAGCGACCGCTTCGCTGCGGCGGTTACCGCAGCGCGGAGCCGGCTGCGGCCGATCCTGATGACGTCGTTCGCCTTCATCCTGGGCGTCGTGCCGCTCGCGCTCGCGGTCGGCCCCGGCGCGGAGATGCGCCAGTCGCTGGGCACCACCGTGTTCGCGGGCATGCTCGGCGTGACCTTCGTTGGACTGCTGCTGACGCCGGCCTTCTACGTCGTCTGTCGCGGGTTTGCGGCCGACGTGCGCGGGCAGAAGTCGGCGCCGGTTCAGGCGTAGCGGCGCTGCGAGCGTCGCGCGTTCCATGGAGGCTGAGGCGATGAGTGCCGAGCTGCTCTATTTCGTGAATCCGATGTGTTCCTGGTGCTACGGCTTCCACGCGGGATTGGCGGACGCGGTCGCTGATGCCGAGGGCGCGCTCACGCTCAACCTCGCCCTTGGCGCGCTGCGTGCGGACGAGGTGCCCCTGCAGCCGGAGCAGAAGACCTATCTGCGCGACGCCTGGGCGCGCGTCGCTGCAGCGTCGGGTCGTCCGTTCTCGCTGGCGCTGCTCGATCGCGACGACTTCATCTACGACACTCGGCCAGCCAGCCGCGCCGTCGCGGCGGTCCGCGCGAGCCAGGCCGCTGGCGCTGTCGACTATCTCGGCGCCGTGCAGACCGCGTTCTACCGCGACAATCGCGAGGTAACGACGGCCGCCGTGCTTGCCGATGTTGCCCGCGAGTGTGGCCTCGACCCGGCGCCGGTTCGCGCTTGGTTGGACGATCCGGGGACAGGCGAGCAGCTTCGCCTTGAGAACGAGCAGGTGGCGGGCTTGGGGGTCAACGGGTACCCGACGCTGCTCGCGCTGACCAAGCCCCAACCCCAGTTGGTGACGGCAGGCTTCCTGGGCGCCCGGGCCCTGCGCGAGAAGCTGCTGGCGCTCATGCCTGGGCCACCGCAGCCAGCCGACAACCGCGCTCGGCCCTGACTCCGTGCCGCGCGAGCGCTCGTTACCGCCGTCGACACGTCATCGCCTCCACCCTAACTTTATCCGCCGGAGACAGTCGATGGTCAGCGAAGACGAAAGTCCGCGTATCAAGCCCGCAACCGATCGCCTCGGTCGCTCGCTTGACGGCGTCTCGGTAGCCGAGCTCGAGACCTACATCGGCGAGCTCGAAGCGGAGATCGCGCGCGTGCGTGCGGAAATCGCGCGGCGCTCGAGTCACCGAGCCGCCGCCGAAGCGCTGTTCAAGACGAGGTCTGGCACGGAGGGCGGGTGAGTATCCGCTATTGCCCGGCCTGTGGCGGGTCCACGCGGCGGGAGGTGCCGACCGGCGACAACCACCCGCGCGACGTCTGTTCGGCCTGCGGCGAGGTTCACTATCGGAACCCGAAGCTCGTCGTCGGCGCCGTCTGCGTGCACGGCGAGCGCCTGCTTCTCTGCCGCCGTGCGATCGAGCCGCGCCGAGGCTTCTGGACGGTCCCGGCGGGGTTCATGGAGCTCGACGAGACCGCCGAGGAAGGGGCGGCGCGCGAAGCGCTTGAGGAGGCGGAAGCCGATATCGAGATCCTCGCGCTGCTCGCGTGCTACAGCATCCGGCGGATCGCCCAGGTTCAGCTGTTCTACGCGGCCAGCCTCAGATCCGCCGCCGTCGCGGCCGGTGCGGAAACGCTTGAGGTTGCCCTCGTCGGCTGGGACGAGGTGCCATGGGGCGACCTCGCCTTTCCGACGGTCCATTGGGTGCTCGAGGAGGCGCGTGCGCGCGGACTGGCGTCGCCGGGAACGGTGCCGCGGCTCGCCGATGTACCCCTGGGGCCCAGACGTTGATGTCGTGCTTGCCTTAATCTACACGACGTGCGACGGGGCGTAGCTCAGCCTGGTAGAGCGCCAGCTTTGGGAGCTGGAAGTCGCGTGTTCGAGTCACGCCGCCCCGATCCGACACCCTTCGACGGCACCGCCTACGCCCTGCCGCGCTTGGTGGTGGGCAATCGGCCCACGTCCGCGTGGTCGCTCTGCGCTTGGCTCGCGCTCGACAGTGCCGGCGTCGACTGCGACGTCGAGGAGGTCGACCTGTTCGCGCCCGGAGCCCAGCAGCGGCTGGCGGCTGCGAGTTCGGCGGCGCGGGTGCCGGTCCTCGTCGAGCGCGGCCTAGTCGTCTGGGACACGCTGGCGATCATGGAGTGGGCCGCCGAGAAGGCGCCGGCGCTTTGGCCGGCTCGCGCCGATCGTCGCGCGATCGCGCGGTCGGTCGCGATGGAGGTGTATGCCGGCTGCACCCATCTTCGTACAGAGTTGCCGCTCGATTGGTTCGACCGCGAGCCGCCACGCCCGCCGTTGAGCGGGACGGCCGAGAAGGAGCTGCAGCGCCTACACCAGATGTGGCGGGAACGGCTCAGCGACGACATGGCCGGCCCATTCCTGTTCGGGCGGCGCCCCGGCATCGCCGACTTCGTCATGGTGCCGATGGCGGCGCGGCTGCGCACCCATGGCTTGTGGCCGAGCGATCCGGACCTTCTTGCCTATGCGCAGCGCGTTCTTGAGCTGGAGCCGTTGGCGCGGTGGTTCGCTGGCATCCCCGAGGAGGCCGCTCGACCGGGACGCGCCCAGCCCAAGTCGGAGCCGCAAGCCGAGCCGATCGCCGAGGTCGGCGCGGCGGCGCGCGAACGGG
>CAYUKE010000054.1:0-12969 GCA_964445185.1 uncultured Geminicoccaceae bacterium | reverse complement strand
CGTTCGCGCTACGCGTTCGCACACGTCCGCGCGAGCACGTGTAAACGAAGCCCCGCGGCCACTGGGCCGCGGGGCTCGTCACGCGAATCGGAGGAACGCTTCGGTCGGCGGCTCAGGCGAGGCCCTTCGCCACCTCTTCCCAGTTCACCAGGTGATCGAGCCAAGCCTGGACGTAGTCGGGCCGGCGATTGCGGTAGTCGAGATAGTAGGCGTGCTCCCAGACGTCGACGCCCATGAGAGCGGTCTTGCCGTGCATCAGCGGGTTCTCGCCGTTCGGCGTCTTCATCACGTCGAGCTTGTCGCCGTCGACGACGAGCCAGGCCCAGCCCGAGCCGAACTGGCCGAGCGCCGCGGCCTTGAAAGCCTCCTTCATCTTGTCGACTGAGCCGAAGTCCTGCTCGATGCGCCGCAACAGCTCACCTTCCGGCTGTCCGGCATCCTTCTTCATGAGACGCCAGAACAGGTTGTGGTTCCAATGCTGACCGGCGTTGTTGATGATCCCGGCGTTGCCGGCCTTGAAACCCTCGACGACGACCTCGTCGAGTCCCTTGCCGGCGAGACCGGCGCCTTCGACGAGATTGTTCAGATTGACCACATAGGTGTTGTGGTGCTTGCCATGGTGGAGCTCCAACGTCTCGCGGCCCATGTAGGGCTCGAGCGCATCGTGCGCGTACGGCAGCGGCGGCAGTTCGAAAGCCATGGGTCCTCCCCCTAGCGGCAGGTCGCAGCGACACGCGGACACATACGCGGCCGCAGGGTGATGTCAAACGAACGGACGAGCGCCACTGCGGGTTCGAACGAGGAAGCGGCGCCGCTCGAGCAGCTCCGCACCGCCGACTTCGACCGCTACCTGCAGGTGCTAGTGGCGCCCGCCGCGCACCGCGAGGCCCTCCTCTCGCTCTACATGCTCAACCTCGAACTCGCCCGCGTCGCCGATCACGTCCGCGAACCGATGGCGGGCTTGATCCGGCTCCAGTGGTGGCGCGAGGCGCTCGAACGACTGGCCGCAGAAGTGGAGCCGACGCACGCCACACTAGCCCTGCTCAAGCGCGCCCGCCTGCGCGACCGGCTGTCCGGCGCTAGTCTTCAGGCACTGGTCGACGCGCGGGAGACTGAGCTCGACACGACACCGCTTACCCGCGTCGACGATGTCGAGGCGCACGCCCGGGCGACCGCCGGCGCGCTGAACGGCCTGACGGCACGGCTGCTCGGCGCCAATGATCAGGTGCAGGCGGCCGCAGGTGCTGCCGGCACGGCTTACGGGCTGTTGGGGATCGTCCGGGCCGTTCCGTTCGTCCTGCGCAGGCCGCAACCGCTCCTGCCGGCGGGTCTCGTCGCCGAGCACGGGCTCGATCGGGCTCACTTGGGCAGCGGTACGGACGAGCTGCAAGCCCTGCGTCCGGTATTGCGCGCGCTCGTCGACCGCGCGGACGCCCGACTGTCGAGCCTCGCGATCTCTCAGCCGCGCATGGCAGCCGCAGCCTTCGTCCCAGCAGTGCTCGCCCGCCAGGACCTGAGGCGGCTGCGTGCCGCCGATCTCGATCTGAGCGACGGGCGCCTTGCCGAGCGCCCGCCGTGGACAACGCTTCGTTGCCTTCTCGCTGCCGGCCTCGGCCGCTTCGGCTAAGGGCGATCTGGGGACCGAGCCGTGCTCCGATCAGGCGCAGCGCCGCAGGAGCTTCAGACTTCTTTCATCGACCTGACCGCTGCCGTTCACGGACGTGACACGCCGCTGTCAGCGGTGGCAGCTAGCATGCGGCGGTAAGGAGCTTGCGAGCCAAGGTGACGGAGGCACGCCCGACCTCACCGCGCGGCGCTAGGGAGATCGCGCGGATCGCGATCGACGCCGTTTGGGCGTTCGGCGCGCGGCGCCTTGGAGCGCGTGAGGACAGGCAGACCTCGACCGCGCTGGCCGCGCCACGCGAGCACGCTTGGCACCATCGAAGGCGTGAGCAACGATGCGCAATATGAAACTCGTTGCCCGCTTGCGGCTGCTCTTCGCCGTGATGCTCCTCGTCGGGCTCGCCGGCGCGGGGCTGTCGCTGTGGAGCGTTCGCCAGACGCAGCACCATATCCAGCGCATCAACTTGGCGCACAGCGTCTACGACGGATACCTATCGCTCAGCAGCCACACCTTTCAGCTGTTCAAGCAATATGGCGACGACATGATCATCGGCGACCGCGACCGGGGCTTCGGCAAGGCGGTGCTGATCGACGAAATCCGCCGTGACATCACGCGGATCCGCGGCCTCATCGGCACCGAAATTGACCTCGTCGGCGAGGAGGAGATCGAAGAGCTCGAGTGGCTAGCGCTAATCGAAATCAAGCTCGAGGAACTGATTGCGGCGCTGGAGCGCGTCTCGACCCAGTCGCCACCGGGCGAGCTGGCGGCAAGCTGGTGGGAGCTTTCGCAAGTTCTGGACGATGACATCGATCGTGACTTCCGGGCGATGATCGATGCCGCGTTGGCGGAGGAGATCGAGGAGGTCGAAGCGACGAAGGCGGAGGTCGGCCGGCGGTTGCTGTTGCTGGAGGGGCTCGCGCTAGGCTTTGCCGGGGTGGCCGTGGCCGCCGGCTTCGGCAGCATGTGGGCGATGGGCGGGCTGATCCGCCGGCCGGTCGAGCGCCTGCTTGACGGAGCGCGACGCTTTGGCGAGGCGGACTTTGGCCATCGCATCGCCTTGGAGGGCCGCGACGAACTTGCCGAGATCGGCGCGACCATCGACATGATGGCGGAACGAGTCGGCGAGAAGACGCAGACGCTGACCCTGAAGAATGAGGAACTTGATCGCGCCGTCCGGACGAGGACCGAGCAGCTCGAGCGCCTGCTCGCCGCGGCGCGCCAAGCGGATCGCAACCGCCGGCAGATGCTGGCCGATGTCAGCCACGAGCTGCGCACGCCGCTGACGATCATCCAGGGCGAGGCTGACATCACGCTTCGCGGCGGCGACAAGCCGCCGGAGGTCTACCGCGAAGCCCTCGCGCGAACGAGGGACGCGGCCTCGCACACGGCAAGACTCATCGACGACCTCTTGTTCGTCGCCCGCAACGAGGCCGGCGAGACCCGAATGGTGGTCGGTGACGTCGACCTCGTGCAGCTCTTGCCGGAGGCAGCCAAAGGCTTCGAAGGCGTGCTCGACCTGGAGGGAACCGTAGATTGCGCGGTCGTACGGGGGGACGCCGAACGCCTGCGCCAAGCCGTGGTGGTCCTCCTCGACAACGCCAGACGCCACGGCGGAAAACACATCGTCGCTCGCGTGGATCACGCCCCCAACGGGTTCCGGGTCGCGGTCGAAGACGACGGCCCGGGCATGAGCGACGACGAGAAGGCGAGCGCCTTCGAGCGGTACTTCCGAGGCTCCAACGCCAGTGACCGCTATGCCGAGGGCGTCGGTCTGGGGCTACCCATCGCACGTGCCGTGGTCGAGGCACACGGTGGCGAGGTCAGCCTCGAAGACCGTGAGGGCGGTGGTTTGATCGCCACTATCTTCCTGCCCAAGCAGCCGCGGTTGAGGGTCGTGTCGTGAACGTGCTGCTGGTCGAAGACGAGTTGCGGGTCGCCGACTTCGTTCGTCGCGGTCTCAAGGGCGAAGGCTGGGTCGTCGAGCACGTGGACACCGGCGAGAAGGCTCTCGATGTTCTTGGCCGCAACGCATTCGACGCGGTGATTCTCGACGTCATGCTACCCGGCATTTCGGGCAAGGACGTCTGCCGAACGATGCGCGCCCGCGAGATCCTGACGCCGGTGCTGATGCTGTCGGCCCTCGACGCGGTCGGTGAGCGAGTAGAGGGACTGCGCCTCGGTGCCGACGACTACCTAGCCAAGCCCTTCGACTTCGACGAGCTCATCGCCCGACTAACGGCCTTGGTCCGGCGCGAGACTCAGTTTCGACATCGCGACGACCAGGACGTGCTCACCCATGCCGGTCTGACCTTCGATCGGCGCACGCTGGTGACCGCGGTCGACGGCGTGCCCGTCGAGCTCACCGCGAAGGAACGCGACATCCTGATGCTGTTTCTCGCGAACCCAGAGCGCCCGCTGACGCGCGAGCGGATCCTCAGCGCCTCCTGGAGCACGCACGAAGATCCGCTGACCAATGTCGTCGATGTCTACATCGGCCGGCTGCGCCGTAAGCTCGGACGCTGCGGCGCCTACATCCGAACGGTCCGCGGTTTGGGTTACCGCTTCACCACCGACCATCAGGCTTCGAGCGAAGACCAGAACGGCTGACGGCGAGCAGCCGCAGCCGGCCGACCGCCGGCCATGCAGCCCCTGCCGCGAAACCCAAGCGTCCTCGCCCGCATGGCCGCAGCCTCAGTCGCGTCTGGTGCCCCAATGGTGTCTGCAACACCCTGTGTTCCGGTCGCAGACACAAGGTCTAGCCTTGAGGCCGCTGCCGCACGAACCGTTGCTCGCGGACCTCCCGGCCCCACTGTGTTCCCAGCCAAGCGTCGGCGAGAACGAACCCAGATCTTTCATAGAGGCCACGCGCCGCATCGAGGCCCTCGAACGTCCAGAGCTGCGTGCAAGCGAAGCCCCTGCGGTCGGCAAAGTCGAGGGCAGCGGCGAGCAAGGACCGACCCACGCCCTGCCCCCGGTAGCCGTCCTCGACGATGAACCAGCGCAAGTGCGCTGACCCGTCGGCCAGCCCTTCGCCGTCGATCGCGATGGCGGCGACAACGCGGCTGCTCGCGGTCGCGTGCCAGATCTCGTTCGCAGGCCGCTCCAGCCGGCCGACGAACTCAGCGAGCCCGCTCGCCACCTTCGCCTCGAAGGCCGCCCCGAAGCCGGCTCGGCGGCTGTAGTACAACGCGTGCAACTCGATCAGCCGCCCGGCAAGGCCCGGCCGGTATCCGGCAGCGGGAACCATGGACCCGCGCTCCGCCAACGTCCGTCGTCCGCCTCAAACGGTGGTGCCCGCCGCGCTGGCGGGCGCAAAGGGCGCGTCGTCGCGGCTCCGCGCGTAGACGTGGTCCGGGTGCGTGTATCCGGGCAGCATGATCTCTCGGTCGTAGCGCATGCCGGCGCGTTCGGCCACGGCCAGCGAGGCGCGGTTGCCGGGATCGATGAGGGCTTCGATGCACGGCAGGCCGAGCGCGCCGAGGCCGTGAGCGATGATCGTCCGCGCCGCTTCGGTCGCGAAGCCCTGACCCCAAGCCGACCTGACCAGGCGGTAGCCGAGTTCCGCCGCATCAGCGCGACACCGACCCGGATAGCGCGTCAACCCGGCGATCCCGATGAGCGTGCCGGACGTCCGCTCAACAGCTGCCCAGCGCCCACAACCCCAGACCGCGTAGCGGCGCGCGCGCATGTCGACGATCATGTCCTCGATCCACGCACGGGTGCGAACCCCGCTGCCGAACCGCATCACCTCCGGATCGCCGAAGACGGCCTCGAGCGGCTCGGCATCGGCGAGCTCAAGCCAGCGCAGGACCAATCGGTCGGTCTGGAGGATCACCATCGGCCCCATTGCTTAAAACAGCGTCAGATGCGCACGCAATCGGCAGCGCGCAAACGCGCGCACGATCGCCCCAGCGCCTCTTTCGTGGGCACGGTCCTTGCTGCATCGTCGATCAACCAATGATGTGTCACGACGGGGATTCTGAGATGTCAGCACTACGCAACCTGTCTACCGGTGTCTGCCTGTTGTGCGCCGCACCGGCCATCGCCGACACGCCGGTCAGGTTCGCGCTCGACTGGAAGTTCGAGGCGCCGTCGGCTCCCTACTTCATCGCCCTCGACAAGGGCTACTACGCGGCCGAGGGGCTCGACGTCTCGATCGACTCGGGCTCCGGCTCCGTGCAGACGATCCCTCGCATCGCCGCCGGCAACTACGACATCGGCTTCGGCGATCTCAACTCACTGATCAAGTTCAAGGACCAGAACCCGGACGCGGCAGTGATCGCCGTGATGATGACCTACGAGACGCCGCCCTTCGCGATCGTCAGCCTGGCTGACAAGGGCATCGACGCGGCCGCACCCAAGACGCTGGAGGGCAAGACGCTGGGCGCGCCGCCACCGGACGCCGCCTTCGCCCAGTGGCCGATCTTCACGGCGGTCAACGGCCTCGACACCGACGCGATCGGCATCGAGAGCGTCGGCTTTCCGGTCCGCGAGCCGATGCTCGCCGCCGGCGACGTCGACGGCATCTTTGGCTTCTCGTTCAGTTCCTATCAGAACCTCAAGCTCAACGGCATCGCCGCCGACGACATCGTCGTGATGCTGATGGCCGATCACGGGCTCGAACTGTACGGCAATGCGGTACTCGTCAACACGGACTTCGCCGAGGCCCAGCCCGAGGCGGTTGCCGGCTTCATTCGAGCGACGATCCAGGGCTGGCGCGACACGGTGGCCGATCCGGCGGCGGCGATCCCGCACGTGCTTGAGCGCAACGACGTCGCCCGCGAAGACGTGGAGCTCGATCGTTTGGAGATGGTGTTGCGCGACAATGTCCTCACCGAGGCGGTCGCCAGCGAGGGCATCGGCGACGTCGACATGGAGCGCCTCGCCCGCTCGATCGACCAGATCGCGCTTGCCTACGACTACACCAACAAGCCCGCGCCTGAGGCGATCTTCACCGGCGCCTACCTGCCGCCGGCGGAGGAGCGGCAGATCGACTGATGACCTTCGTCCGTCTCGAAAAGACGGCGCTCGCCTACCAAACCCGCGACGGCGAGGTGCTCGCGCTCGAGCACGCGGACCTCGCCGTCGAGGCCGGTGAGTTCACCGCGGTCGTCGGTCCCTCAGGCTGCGGCAAGTCGACGTTGATGCGGCTGGTCACTGGTCTGCGCGCGCCGCCGCGCGGCAACGTCATCGTCGACGGGCGCGAGGTTGCCGGCCCGCTGACCTTCGTCGGCATGGCCTTTCAGAACGCGACGCTCCTGCCCTGGCGCACTGTTCTCGGCAACCTCCTGTTGCCGCTGGAGATCGTCCAACCCCATCGCTCGCGGCTGCGCCGCGAGAAGCGTGCCTATGTCGCGAAGGCCGAGCGGTTGCTCGAAACCGTCGGGCTCGCCGGCGTTAGCACGAAGTACCCCTGGGAACTCTCGGGCGGCATGCAGCAACGCGTCTCGCTCTGCCGCGCGCTGATCCATGAGCCGAAGCTGCTGATGCTCGACGAGCCCTTCGCCGCGCTCGACGCCTTCACGCGCGAGGAGCTCTGGTGCGTCCTGCGTGATCTCTGGGCGGAGCAGCGGTTCACCGTCATCCTCGTTACCCACGACCTACGTGAGGCGGTCTTCCTCGCCGACAGCATCCACGTCATGAGCGCGCGGCCCGGGCGGATCCTGCACCGACACCAAATCGACCTGCCGCGGCCTCGCGATCTGGAGCTCTGCTACACGCCCCACTTCGTCGAGATCGTGCACACGCTCCGCCGCCAGATCGCCGGCGTGCGCGTCGGCTAGCGTGCCGACGCCTAAGTTCAGCCAGGAAAGATTTACGTGGCGTCCATCTTCGGCTTCCGCTGAATTTGCGGTTGCCTCCTCAGCCGGCGCAGCACACCCGCATCTACACTCTAACCGCTCTCGTGTTTACTTTTTTTGACTAACGCTAAGGTTGAACAAGCGCGCACCGCAGGTGAGCCGCGCCCGCGCCCCGTGGATCGCGAGCTTCAGAATCCGTTTGTCGCGGTCCTCGTCACTTGCGGTGGCGCCAAGCTTGCATGATTGAGTTGGCTCGTTGCGCAACAGATTGTCGCCCGTGTGATGCAAGCGTCGTCCGTAGGAACTCGCCTCGCCCCGTGGCTGGTGACGGCCGGCCTGTTCTTGATCTGGGAGATCGGGTGCCGGGTGTTCGCCGTGCCGACCTACGTGCTGCCGCCGCCCAGCCTAGTCTTCGCCGAGATGTGGCACTTTCGGGAGGCGCTGTGGAAGAACTCCCTGGTCACGCTGTGGACGACACTTCTCGGCTTCGCCATGGCGGTGGTGTTCGGCTTGGTGCTTGGCATCGTCGTCGGCTGGAGCCGGGCGATGTATGCTGGCCTCTACCCCGTCATGGTCGGTTTCAATGCGATCCCGAAGGTCGCCGTCGTCCCCATCCTCGTGCTCTGGTTCGGCATCGGCGAGGTCCCGGCGGTCCTGACCGCCTTCCTCATCTCGTTCTTCCCGATCGTCGTTAACGTCGCGACGGGGCTCGCCACGCTCGAGCCGGAATTGGAGGACGTTCTTCGCGCCCTCGGCGCCAAGAAGCTCGACATCATGCTCAAGGTCGGCATTCCCCGCTCGCTCCCGTACTTCTTCGGAGCGCTGAAGGTCGCGATCACCCTCGCCTTCGTCGGCGCGGTTGTGTCGGAAACGGTCGCTGCCAATGCCGGCGTCGGCCATCTCCTACTCTCGGCACAGGCGAATTTCGAGGTGCCGCTCGTCTTTGGGGGGTTGATCGCGTTGGCCGTGCTCGGCATCGGCATGTACGCCCTGTTTGCCGTGCTTGAGAGGCACCTCGCCGGCTGGGCATTCCGGTCCGGCTTGCACAGCTAAATCGGTCATTGCCGCGACGGAATGTCGCGAATTACCCGGAGTGCGTAGGATCTGCGTGACAGATGACCTACGTGATAATAACGTATCGGTAGAAGATGGGTGGATTGGTCAGGATGAGAAACGAAACCATCGGGATTTGTGCCGCCTGCTGCGCCTTGGGCGTCGTGCTGTTGGCGGCCACCGTTGACGCAGCGACGGTGCTGGAGCAGCCACGGCGCGACTTGCACGTGCTCGAGCTGAAGACGCAAGGCGACGGTGTCGAGCCGGGAAAGCAGGCCCTACAGCAGCTCTCCCTACCGGCTGGAATGGCGGCGTTCGGCGCTGCGATGGCGGCGGTGGCCCTGTGGCGCTCTTCGGGAACGCCGCGCGTCGACGAGCGTGACCAGGATCAGCCGAGCTCGCGCAGGTAGTAGATCAGGTCGAGCGATGGAGCGTCGACCCCAAGCCCGGTCAGCGCGGCGTGAACGTGCCCGCGGTGGTGCGTCTGGTGGTTGAAGACGTGCGCCATCAGCAGGCCCAAAGGCTGACTGAACGACTCACCAGCCATGTTCCGGTAACGCACATGGTCCGCCAGCTGCGTCGGCTCGAGCGCCTCGACAAAGCCGATGATGCGCGCGTCCTCCCGAGACCGCGCCTCCAGTAATCCTGCACGGTCGTCATGCAGGGTTTCATCCAGCCGCTCGGGCAGGTTGCCGTCGATCTCACCAGTGATGCGATGGAACCATAGCCGATCACCGACCAGCACGTGGTTCAGCGTGCCGTGGATGGAGCGGAAGAAGAGACCGCAATCGGCGTGGTAGTCATTCTCGTCTAGCGCCGCCACGCTGGCACCGATCCGCGCATTGGCCCACGCGTTGTATCGGCCGAACACGCGCACTTGGTCGACATGTGCGACCATCAACCCACTCCCGAAGCTTCGCCGACGTCGTGCCGAGCGCGCATCCCGTCACTTAGCGCGCCCGGCCACCATGTCACTTCGGCTGATCGACCACCCGCATGTAGGGCAGCGGCTGTTCCCAACCGCCCGGGAAGGCGGCCTTGGCGTCGTCGTCGGAGACCGCCGGGAGGATGATCACCTTCTCGCCCTGCTGCCAGTCGGCCGGCGTCGCGACCTTCTTCTGCGCCGTGAGCTGGATCGAATCGAGGACGCGGAGGATCTCGGCGAAGTTGCGCCCGGTGCTCATCGGATAGCTGAGCACCAGCTTGATCACCTTGTCGGGGCCGATGACGAAGACCGTGCGGACCGTCGCGTTCTCCGCCGGCGTGCGACCCTCGCCCGGCGTCGCATCCGCCGGGAGCATACCGTAGAGCTTGGCGACCTTCAGCTCAGGATCGGCGATCAGCGGGTAGTTGAGCGCAGCACCGCCCAGCTGCTCGATGTCGGCCTTCCAACCGTGGTGGCGCTCGATCGTGTCGGCGCTGATACCGATGACCTTGCAGTTTCGCTTCTCGAACTCAGGGATCAGGTGCGCCATGGCGCCGAGCTCGGTCGTGCAGACCGGCGTGAAATCCTTGGGATGGGAAAAGATGATGGCCCAACCGTCACCGATCCATTCATGAAAACGAATCGACCCCTGGGTCGTCTCCGCTTCGAAGTCCGGCGCGGGCGCGTTGATCGGCAACGTCATGGTGCGTTTCCCAGCTTTCTTAACACTTAGGTTCGTGCATCCGGCAATAGGTCCGAACCATACGGTAACCGGGAAATCCCAGCCAGGGTCCGTTGCGTTCGGAGTTCCGCCGCCGGCGCACAAACACGTCAACCGCGTGGGCCTTCCGCCCAGCCCTCGACGGCGCGCACAAGGCACGACCCCGTGCCGTGGGCGTAGAGCTTACCCGCAACGCTCTCGAGGCGGCCCTCGACGTTGATGACCGAGCGCCCGCGCGACAGCACCGTGCCCGTCACCCGCATCTCGCCGATAGCCTCCACGATCGGGCGGACGAAGGTCACCTGCGTCTGATGAGTGCCGTAGGCTTCGCCGGCGCGGAGCGTCGTGTGGGCGGCGATGCCCATCGCGGTGTCAAGCAGGGTCATCGCCCACCCGCCGTGCATCGTCCCCATGGGATTGCGAAACCGCGCTTCGGGCCAAGCGCGGAATTCCACCGCTCCTGTGCTCCAGCTGTGTGGCAAGATCGGCAGAACGCCTGTCATCGGCGGCATCGGCAGGGCGCCGGTGGCCATCGCCTCAACGGTCGCGAGCCCGGACTGGGCGGTCAGCGCCGCCGGCGGCACGACGCCCACCGAAAGACCGAGTTCAGCCATTCGCTCGGGTAGGTCGCCGCCTTCAGGCTCCTTGCTCGACATCACCACGGGTCGCTCCCAGAAAACTGGCCAATGCGTGCGAACCGGTCCTAGATCCCTCGACGCCAAGCGCAATCCGACATCGGCAAGCAGGTGGGTGTCGCTCTGGCGGCGGTGCGACCACGGGAGCAAGACGCATGGACCTCGACGACCTACGCCGCCACGGCCGCGCTGCCGTTGATTGGATCGTCGACTACCACGCGTCGCTGGAGCAGCGCCCCGTGCGCGCGCCAACGGCGCCCGGCGCCGTCGATGCCGGCCTCGCCTTCAGCGCACCGGAGCTTCCCGCCGACGTCGCTGCCATCCTCGACGACTTCGAGCGCGTCGTCATGCCCGGCATGACGCATTGGCAACATCCGCGCTTCTTCGCCTACTTCCCGGCCAACGCGAGCCCGCCCTCGGTGGTGGCGGAGATCCTGACCGCGGGCATCGCCGCCAACTGCATGCTCTGGCAGACCGCGCCGGCGGCGACCGAAATGGAAACCCGCGTGCTCGACTGGCTGCGCCAGGCCTTGGGCCTGCCCGCGGGGCTCACCGGCGTGATCCAGGACACGGCCTCGACGGCGACGCTCGCCGCGCTGGTCGCGGCACGCGAACGGGCACTGGCGAGCGCGGGCAACCGTGACGGCCTCGCCCATCACGCACCGGTCACGGTCTATGCCACGAGCGAACATCACTCGTCTGTCGAGAAGGCTTGCCGGATCGCCGGCATCGGTAGTCGCGGGCTGCGGCGCGTCGCGCTCGACGACGCCGGCCGGATGCGCGCCAGCGACCTCGCTGTCCAGGTTGCCCGCGATCGCGCCGCGGGCTTGCACCCGGCCGCCGTCGTCGCCTGCCTCGGGAGCACCGGCATCGGCGCCATCGACCCGCTCGCTCAGATCGCCGCCGTCTGTCGCGCCGAGCGCCTCTATCTACACGTCGACGCCGCCTGGGCCGGCGCCGCGCTGCTGCTGGACGAGTGGCGCTGGATGATCGACGGCGTCGAGGGCGCCGACAGCTTCGTCGTCAACCCGCACAAGTGGCTGGGCGTGAACTTCGACTGCACGGCGCACTACGTCCGCGACCCCGACCTGCTGACCGGCGCGCTGGGGATCGAGGCGAGCTATCTCAGCTCGGCCCGGACCGGAGCGGTGATCGATTATCGCGACTGGTCGATCCCGCTCGGCCGTCGGTTCCGCGCGCTCAAGCTTTGGTTCACCCTCAGGGCTTACGGCCTCGACGCGCTGCGGTCAGTGCTGCGCAACCACATCGCCTGGACGGACGAGCTGGCCGGCTGGATTGCGGACGCGCCCGATTTCGAGATCGTGACACCGCCGGCCTTGGCGCTGCTCACGTTCCGGCACGCGCCACCCGGCGTCGCCGACCTCGACGGCCACAACCGTGCCCTCATCGAACGGATCAACGATGACGGCTTCTTGTACCTCACGCCCCACGTGCACCGCGACCGGACGGTGATCCGCTGGTCGATCGGCGCGCACACGACCGAGCGACGACACGTGGCCGAGAGCTGGGCGCGCGTCCGGCAACTCGCCGAGCTATAGCCGCCGACGCCCACAAGGCGTTTGCACGACAAGCCCGCGTGCGAGAGGAACGAGGCTCAGTTCTGGTGCACCGACACGTTCCGATGGTGCAAGTCGTGAGACGGCGCGCGTGCCGGCTTCGCGCCGGGAGGAGACATGCGGGCGGCACGGTGGGAAACTGCACCCACCGCCTATTGCGCGTCGGCATTGGGTCGGGCGGTAGGTCGGCTCTCGGGCGTTAAGGCGCCAAAAACCCAAGCCAAAACCCCCTACCAAAAAGGAACGATTTTGGCGCGATAACCAAAGGTTGAAAACATCGATGCAGGACCGAATCGGAGACTCAGATCGGTCGACTACGCGTTTGCACGGTGGCCTGGGTCGCCACATCGATAGAGGCACCACGGGCTTGAATGTCGATTGAAAGGCCGCCTGTGCTGCGATTAATATTATATCAACCTATTAAATCATTCGGATTTCAAGATTAATTTTCGAATAAATTTATCTATTTTTGTAATTATGTATTGCAGATTATTGATTTGCTATCGATCGCCAGAATCCTGAATTATTTGGAAATTGCTCCCAGTACGATGAGAATAAATGGCTTAGATCATTTTGATCGATATTTTAATTATGGATTACCGAGAGCGCCGCTTCCGAATCGTCATGAAATTC
>CAYUKE010000053.1:0-13094 GCA_964445185.1 uncultured Geminicoccaceae bacterium | reverse complement strand
CACCGGCTGCTGCAAGTCGTGGCTGCTGAACGCGCTGTCGGAGATGATCGATCTCGGCGAGCGGATCGTGACGATCGAGGACGCCGCCGAGTTGCAGCTCCAGCAGCCGCACGTCGTCCGGCTCGAGACGCGTCCGGCGAGCCTCGAGGGCGGCGGCGAGATCAACCAGCGCGACCTCGTCAAGAACGCGCTGCGGATGCGCCCAGACCGGATCATCCTTGGCGAGACCCGTGGCGCCGAAGCCTTCGACGTGCTGCAGGCGATGAACACGGGTCACGACGGCTCGATGACGACCCTGCATGCCAACACGCCGCGCGACGCGTTGAGCCGCCTCGAGAACATGGTGCTGGCGGGCAACCCGAACCTGCCACCGCGCGCCATTCGCAGCCAGATTGTCAGCGCGGTCAACCTGATCGTTCAGGTCTCGCGCATGCGCGACGGCGCTCGTCGGGTCCTGAACATCACCGAGATCGCCGGCATGGAAGGCGAGGTCATCATCACGCAGGATCTTTTCAAGTTCGAATATGATCCGGCTGAATATAGCGAGGATGTCAAGGGCCGTTTTGCATCAGGTCAGTTGCGACCAGTATTCTTCGATCGCGCAAATTATTTTGGCTTGGGCGAGGAGTTGATGGCATTGATGATGGGGCCGAGCACATGAACTCGACCTTCGTCAGTATCACCTTTATCGGCGCGGTCGTCGGCTTCTTCGTCACCGTTGTCCTGCCGCACTGGTGGTGGTCGTCGCCGGCGGCACGGATCCACGCGCGGATCACGCGGCGGCTCGGACGTCGCACGCAGAAGCGGCGTCGCGCGCGCGGCGTCGTGAATCCCATCTTCGGCCGACCCAACGATGCCAACGAGCCCGCTTGGCGCCGATCGCTGCGGAGCCTGATGCTGCGCGTTGGCGGCGCCGGCGCCCTCCGGCTTCTGGTCGTGATCGGCGGCGTCGTCGGCACCGGGGCGGTGTTCGGCCTGATCCACCTTGGCGACTTCGCCCCACCGCAAGCCGCGCTGTATGGCGTCGGCGTCGGCTTCGGCGCCGCGTTCCTCGTCTTCCGGCACAAACAGCGCGCCTGGGCGACGGCGTTCCTCGAGAACTTCAACGACGCGATCGAGCTGATCATCCGCGCCGTTCGCGCCGGCATCCCCGTCGGCGAGGCAATCCGTCAGGCGGGCGGCGAAGTCAACGAGCCGGTCGCCAGCGAGTTCCGGCGAATCGCGGACAGTATCGATCTCGGCGTCGACATGCGCGACTCGCTGCGCCAGGCGGCCGATCGGATTCGGCTGCCGGACTTCGACTTCTTCGTCGTCTGCCTGATCCTCCAGCGCGAAACGGGCGGGCAGCTCACCGACACGCTCGAGGGGCTTACGCAGATCCTGAGGCGCCGCAAAGAGATCCGGCTCAAGGTGCGCGCGCTGACCTCGGAGGGGCGAACGACGGCGATCGTCGTCGGTGCACTGCCGGTGGTCACGGCGGGCCTGATGTTCGCGCTCGACCCCGATCACATCATGCGTCTGTTTCAGCCGGGCATGGGGCGGTCAATGCTGCTCTACGGCATCTGCTCGATGGTCCTCGGAATGGTTGTCATCAACCAGCTCTCCCAGTTCCGGGCCTGAGCGATGGGAACGCTGCTCACCAGTTCGAACCTGGCCTTGATGATCGCGGCAGGCGTCGGTGTGCTCGCGATCTTGGTGATGAGCACCGAGTCCTGGCTTGGGCAGCGAGACCGCCTGCGTCGGCGGATTGCCACGGCCGCGCGTTTCGGCCCGCGGGTCAGCGCCAGTGAGCAGACCGCTCTGCTGCTGGTCCGCGAGCTGCGCCAGGGGGTGCATCGGATCGCGGTCAATCTCGGCGGCACGCCGTTGTTGAGCGCCGGCGATCGCGACCGCATGCAGGGGCTGCTCGTCCGCGCAGGCTGGCGCCAGCGCGAGGCTGTCGGCACCTACGGCACCGTCAAGATGCTGTGCTCGGCGGCCGGTTTGGCGATCGGCATCCTGCTCGTGGTTGGCCTGGGTGTCCAAGCGGGCGAGCCCGTCTTTCAGCTGCTCGTGGTTCTGGTTGCGGTCTTCTTCGGTGGCATGTTGCCCGAGATCGCGGTCAAGCGCGTTGCCGCCTGGCGGCAGACCCAGATCCGCTTGAACCTGGCGGACGCCATCGACCTCATGATCATTGCTGCGAACGCCGGCCAGAGCCTCGACGTTTCACTCGCCCGGGTCGCCGAGGAGATGGAGCGGCAGGCGCCGGCGCTTGGCGACGAGCTGCAGGTGACGATGTCGGAGCTGCGCGGCCTGTCGGATCGCCGCCAGCCTTTGGAGAACCTGGCCCGGCGGACCGAGCTGAAGGAGGTGCGTAGCGTCTGCGCGACGCTCATCCAGACGCTCCGCTACGGGACGCCGCTTGCGCAATCGCTAAAGACGCTCGCCCGCGAGATGCGCGAGGCGCGGATGCTGGCGATCGAGGAGAAGGCAGCGCGGCTGCCAGCGCTGATCAGCCTGCCGCTGATGCTGTTCATCATGCCGGCGATCTTCATCGTCACCGCGGGCCCCGCCGTGCTCGCCCTTGGGGAGGCCTTCGGCCCATGATCGACGCTATCGCTCGTGCTCGGCGCACACCGCGCCGCGTCCTCGGTCTCACATTCGTGGTCGTTCTGCTGGCGGGCTGCGCGAGCGGTCCGCCGAGTGCAAATGATCCACCCGCGGCGTATGAGACCCGCGGCGTCGAGAATCTTGTCCAGCTCGCCGATGCGACACTGGCCGGCGGCGACGCGGCGGCCGCGCTTGACCTCTATCGGCGCGCCGTTGAAACGGCGCCGGATGACGTCCGCGCGCGCCTTGCGCTCGCCAATGCTTACTTCGCGACCGGCGCCATGCTGGAGGCGCGCGTTGCGTTTGCGGCGCTCGGCGAGTTGGCGCCGCTCGAGGTCGAGATCGGCTTGGGTCGCGTCGCCCTCGCGGCCGGTGATGCGGCGACGGCCCGCGAGCAGTTCGAGGCCGCGCTCGCGCGCGCACCTGACAACGTCCGAGCGCTGAATGGCGCCGCGGTCGCCCTCGACTTTCAAGGCCGGCACGAGGCCGCTCAGGCGCACTACGCCCATGCGCTCGAGCTGCAGCCAACCAACCGCAAGATCGCCAACAACAAAGCGCTCTCGCTGATGCTTGCCGGCCGCAGCGAGTCCGCCATCGCCGAGCTCGAGGATCTCGCCTTCGGCGCGCTCGAGCTGCCGCAGGCGCGGCACAATCTGGCGCTTGCCTACGGTCTTGCCGGTGACGAGGACGCGGCCGAGGCCCTGATTGCCCGCGATCTCGACGACACCGCCGTCAACCGAAATCTCGAGTTCTACCGACTGGCCCGCGGCCTCGACACGGTCGCTCCGGCCGCCGGTCCGTGAGGAGACAAAGGATGTATGGTCTGCTCGCCCGCTGGCGTGAGGATCGACGCGGCAGCACCGCCGTCGAGTTCGCGATGCTGGCGCCGATGTTCTTCCTGCTCGTCGCAGCGGTGGTCGAGGCCGCCTTCCTGCACGCGGGCAACATGAGCCTCGAAGCCGGCGCTCGCGCAGCGGCCCGCTACGGGCTCACAGGTGCGGCCGACACAGCCGCCACGCGGACCGAGACCGTCCGCCGCATCGTCACCGAGCACGTCTGTCCGAGCGCCGTCGACGGCGACGCCGACGGACGCTGCTTCTGGGCGCCTGATGGCCCGCTCAGCGAGGACGAGAATGGTGATCCGTCGCCGCTCGAGCTGGTCGTCCGCGCCTACACCGATCCGGCGAATGTCGGCTTGAGCGAGCCCTGCACCGACGCCGACCCTGCCGACGGGGTCTGCGATCCGGGCGGTGAGTTCGTCGACGTCAACGGCAACGGCGTCTGGGACGCGGACACCGGCCTCGCCGGTCCCGGTGGTCCCAGCGACGTCGTCGTCTACGAGGCGCGCATCCACCAGAAAGTCGCCAACCCGCTCATCAGGGCAGCGATCGCCGACAGCTTCCTGAGCCACGAAGCGCGCATCGTCATCCGCAACGAGCCGTATTGAGGCCGATCATGTTCCGTCTCACCAAGCTCCTGGTCGACCGCCGGGCGAGCATCACGCTCGAGGCCGCCGTGGCCTTCCCGGTCGTCGTCATCATGCTCATCCTCACCGCCGACACGGTCCGCTACCTGGAGACCCTAGCGCGCATGGATCGGGTCGCGGCCGTCGTCGCGGACCTGACTGCGCGAAATGAGACCGTCGTCGACCGCGTCGACTTCCACGCGCCTGAGGCGAACAACGACCTCGCGATGTTCATGCGCGCGGGCCACGAAGTCGCGCACCCGGACGACCTGCCGGGTCGCGGTCGGATCTACATCAGCTCAGTTGCGCCAAAGGCCGGCGGTCATACCGAGCTTTGGCAGCGAACCGGCCCCTATGTCCTCGAAGCGGACAGCCGGCTCGACGAGCTGCCGCAGTTGCCGACCAACGGCAACTTCATCGTCGCCGAGGTGATCTACGACTTTTCACCGATGCTGATGGATGCCGTCGGATTCGGTGAGATCGTGCCGCTCGTCATGTACCGGCGCGCGATCTTTCGGCCTCGGCTGAACGCGCTCGAATCGCTCGAAGCGCCGGGAGACTGATTATGAGCATCGACACCATGCGCCTCGTGCGGGCACTGCTTCGGGCGCGCGACGGCTCGATGATCGTCAGCCTGAGCGCGACCATGGCTGTCCTGGTTGCGGTGATGATGCTCGCCGTCGATATGGGACGCCTCCAGCTTGCCGAGACGCGGCTGCAGATCGCCCTCGACGCTGCGGCGCTCGCCGCAACGCGCGCCATCCAGTCACCCACGCTCGACCAGGATATTGAGCAGGTTGTCGAGGCCAATCTTGAGGGCCTCGGGATTGGCTTCCAGCTCGACGGTGTGCAGCGGATCCCGCTGACAGACGCCCACGGCATTCGGCGACTGCGTCTCGAGGCCACCGGTAAGCTGAGCTCGCCGCTTGGCCCGCTCCTCGATCAGGCGGAACTCGACTGGCTCGAGGTTCGCGCCGAGAACGAGACGCTTCGCGCGACCCGCGGCGTGGAACTCGTGATGGTGCTCGACAACACGGGTTCGATGCGGTCAAGCGACCGGATCGGGGCGTTGCGCACCGCCGCGGTCGACCTCGCCGACGTCCTGTTCGAGGGCAGCGAGAGTGCGCCGAATCTCTGGGTGGGCATTGTGCCCTACTCGGCGACCGTGAACATCGGCAGCGGCTACACCAACTGGCTGGACCCCGGGCTGCCGGCCGGCACGCTTGCTTCGTACACGCCGACCACCTGGAAGGGGTGCGTGCTGGCTCGGACCGGCGGCGAGGATCAGACCGAAGCCCCGCCAAGCGAGGCGCCGCTCACGCCCTTCTTCTGGCCGACCATGCCTGGCACGCACGAGGACTATCCCGACTACGACGCCGGCACGCCGAACAACGCCTGGCCGGATGGTGCGGGCAGCGTCGACGAGCGCAACGAAGCCCAGAACCAAGGCTACGGTCCGAACCTCGGTTGTGGCCCGTCGATCCTGCCGCTGTCGCCGCTGTATAGCGAAGTGACCGCGAAGATCGCCGAGATGCAGCCCTGGCATCGCGGCGGCACCATGGCCAACGTCGGCCTGGTTTGGGGCTGGCGCGTGCTGTCGCCGGAGTGGCGTGGTCTCTGGCGGGACGCCGACGGCGCCGCCATCACCACCCTGCCGATTGACTACGACACGCCCTACTTGAGCAAGGTCATGGTGCTCATGACCGACGGCGACAACCAGTGGTTCAAGAAGGACTTCACCGCCTACCGCTACCCGAGCGACGGCTTGCTCGGCAGCGACAGCGTCGACGACCGCATGCTTAAGGCGTGTACGGCGCTGAAGGAGCAGGGCATCGTTCTATTCACCGTTACCTTTGGCGGTAGCGTCAACGAGGATACATCGACGCTCTACGAGAGTTGCGCGTCGTCGCCACAACAGAACGTCTATTTTCCAGGCCGTAAATACTACCACGCTCCCAACGCAGACGACTTGCGGGCGGCGTTCGCGGATATCGGCGGCCAGCTGACGGAGCTGCGTCTGACGCAGTAGCCGGCGGGCGCTTGCGCCCCTCCGCTCAGCCCCCATCTGCTGGGGGCATGGCGGAGGGGCGAGCATGACCAAAGGGGTGAGCGGCGCGGCTGTCGCGTTGGCGCTGAGCGCACCGGCCGCGGCCGAGGTGCGAACCAGCGCCCAGGCCGATTTTCGGCTGGAGCAGGTGGTCGCCGGGCTTGAGCGGCCGTGGTCGATGGCCTTCCTGCCCGACGATCGCATCCTTGTCACCGAGCGCCCCGGACGGTTGCGCCTCGTCGTGGACGGCGCGCTCGTCACCACGCCGGTCGCGGGGTTGCCGCCCGACGTCGTGGCCCGCGGTCAAGGCGGTTTGCTCGACGTCGTCGCGGACCCCGATTTCGCGCAGAACCAGATCGTCTACCTCTCCTACAGCGCAGGCACAGCTGATGGCGCGATGACGACGCGCGTGGTGCGCGGTCGTCTGGAAGGAGCAACCCTCGTCGACCTGACCACGATCTTCACGGCTGAGCCTTGGTCGAGCGGCGGCCGCCATTTCGGCTCGAGGCTCGCTTTCGACGGTGCCGGCCGGCTCTACATCACCGTCGGTGACCGTGGTGAGATGGATCGCGCGCAGGATCGAAACGATCACGCGGGCGCGGTGCACCGAATCACGACGGACGGTGCTGTGCCGGCGGACAACCCCTTTATCTCTTCCGCCACGCCCGAGGTGTTCACCTTCGGCAACCGCAACCCCCAAGGGTTGGCGGTTCATCCCGAGACTGGCGAGCTGTGGTCGCACGAGCACGGTCCGCGCGGCGGTGACGAGGTCAACGTGCTGACGGCCGGCGCCAACTATGGCTGGCCCACCATCACCCACGGCATCGCCTACAGCTTTCTGCCGATCGGTGAGGGGACCCACAAGGACGGGATGGTCCAGCCGGTCCACTATTGGGACCCGTCGATCGCGCCGTCGGGCATGGCCTTCTACAATGGCGACGCGTTCCCCGAATGGCAGGGGGACCTCTTCGTCGGCGCGCTCAAATACAAGCTTCTGGTCCGCCTGGAACTCGACGGCGAGCGGGTGGTCGAGGAGGAACGCTTGCTCGAAGGCGCTATCGGCCGCATCCGCGATGTGCGCGCCGGGCCGGACGGCGCCCTATACCTGCTCACCGACGAGGCCGACGGCGGTATGTGGCGGCTCACCCCGGTCGGCTGAGCCGGCGGGCGAGCCAGCGGCTCGGATCGAGGCGGTGGACGAACAGGCCGACAGCCAGGCTCAACATCGCCATCAGGATCGAGATGATCAGCGTGCCGATCTGGAGCGCCAGCTTCGCCGCCGTCTTCAGCGAGGCCGTGCCGACGTCGAGCACGCGCCTGCCGGCGGCGTCGGTCCACGCCAGCGTTCGCTTGCCGCCGATCCGCGCGCTGTCCGCTAAGCGCACCAGATCGGCGGGCGCGTCGACCTGGTCGAGGAGCCGAAGCGCGGTGCCGGGCGACGTCGCTTCGGCGATGTCGCCGAGCCGGCCCGAGGCCGCGCGCAACGCCGGCGTGTCGCCACGGCGTACCATCGCGACGAGGTCGGCGTAGAGGCCGCCGGAGAGCCTGCCGGTGCGCCGCGCGATCTTGATGACGGCGGCACCGACGTTGGTGGCTGCCAGCCCCCCACCGGTAGCGACGGTGCCGGCATCCAGGGCGAGGCCGGCGGCGGCAAGCCCGGTGATGATCGGGTCGGGCTCGCCGCCGCGTGCCCACGTCCAGCCTTGAAGCGTCAGGTCGCGGATGTCGCCGATCACCAGGAGATCGCACGCCAACTGGCCGCCCAGGGCGTCCAGGCTGTCACTCCGGCCGCGGATGCAACCGTCTAGAGCCGCGAGGCTGCGGGCGAGCGGGGCGCGCTTCTGCGCCTGAAGCGCCGCGACAGCTCCGACCATCTCCGGCGCCAGCGTATAGTCCTGTGCCTCGCCCACCGCGAGGTAGCTCTCAAGGAGGAGGAGATCGCCCGCCGCAACAGCGTCGGCTACGCGCGCGCGAAACACCTCCTCGCTGATCGTCTCTCGCTCGAGCGCAGCCGCACGGGCGTTCTCGGCCCAGGCGACGTAGCCCACTCGAGCCAAGTCGGCGCCCACCGAGAGCGCGGGTAGCGCCTGCAGCCAGGACTGCCACGCCAGAACGGCGGAGAGCAGAAGGGCGCCGCCGCGAAGGGCGAGCCGGCGCCGTACCATCCGCTCAGATCATGAGCAGGAACACGATCGCCAGCAGCGAGAGCAGCGCGGCACCGCCATACACGATGTAGGCGACCGTCGTGTCGGCGCGGACGCCGAAGTCGAAGGCGGTTACCCTTAGCCGATGCGCCGCGTGCCAGGCCGGCAGCAGGACGAGGCCGAACAGGACGAGCTTGCCGAACCAGTTCGAGGCGAACGCGTGCGCTGCCTCATAGGTCGTGGCGCTCGGGAACACCAACCCGGTGGTCAGCAGGATCACGACCGGCAGGAGAAAGGCCGAGAACATCCCGCCGGCCGCGAAAGGCAGCCAGACGAGCGGCTTGTGGGAGGGGGCCTTGAAGCTCATGGCGCCAGCACCGCGACGAGGAGGAGAGTGATGAAGGATGCACCGGCCCAGATGACGTAGTGGGCCTGAACCACGCGTTGCGCGGGGACCTTGTTGCCGCCCATCCGGATCGGCTTCATGCCTTGCGGCGCCAGCTTGAACCAGGTGATCGTGTGGTAGACGACGAAGGCCAGGAGGATGAGCTGGATGATGATGCCGAGCGGCGACTGCATCGCGCCGATGAAGCCGTCGAACGCCGCCTGGCCGCCCGCGAGAGCGCCCAGGCCGCAGACGAAGAGGATGGTGTAGATGGCGATCGCGATGCAGGTGCTCTCACGCAGCATGTAGTCGACGTAGAACCAGCGATTGAAGTGCGGATTCTTGACCCACCAGGTGACCGGATCGACAGCCTGCTCGTAGGGTCGGCGTGCCATCTCACTTCCCTCCGCGTGGCATGACGAAGCTGGTGAAGTAGTCGATGGCGCTGTCCATCTTGCCGAGCTGCAGCGCCGTCGCCGGCTCGACGTGCTTCGGACAGACATCCGAGCAGGCGCCGACGAAGGAGCACTCCCAGACCCCGCCATGGCCGGCGAAGACGTCGCGGCGCTCGTCCCAGCCGCCGTCACGGCTATCGGCGTTGTAACGATACATGAGCGTCAGCGCCGCCGGCCCCATGAAGTCCTTCTCGAGCGCGTAGACCGGGCAGGCCGCATAGCACAGCATGCAGTTGATGCAGAGCGTGTGGACCTTGAACGCCTCGAGCTGCGCCGGGGATTGCTCGTAGGGACCATCGTCGAGCGAGCGCTTCTGCTCCGGGATGATCCAGGGCCGCCCCTTCTGCAGCTTCTCCATGAAGTCATCCATGACGATGACCAGGTCGCGCTCGATCGGGAAGTTGGCGAGCGGCTCGACCTTCACCTTGTCCGGGTAGTCCTTGAGGAACGCCTTGCAGGACAGGGTCGGACGGCCGTTCACCTGCATGCCGCAGCTGCCGCAGACCGCCATGTGGCAGGACCACCGGAAGGCGACGCTTGGGTCGAGCTCGTCCTTGATGTAGGTGAGCGCGTCCAGCACCACCCACTCCTCGCGGCAGGGGACCTTGAAGGTCTCGAACCGCGGCGCCTCGTCCTGCTCCGGGTCGTAGCGCAGGACCTCGAACTCCATATCACGCATCTCGCTTACTCCGCCGCGTGCTCGGCAACCTTGGCCTCGGCCGCGCCGCCATACACGCGCTCGGCGGGTTGCGATTTGGTGATGACGACGTCGAGATAGTCGATCTCCGGGGTCTGATCCCCGCGCCAATGTGCCATCGAGTGCTTGAGGAAGTTGGTGTCATCGCGCGCGGTGTGATCGAGGCGCTGATGCGAGCCGCGCGACTCGGTCCGTAGCAGCGCCGAGTGCGCCACAGTCTCGGCGATGTCGAGCATGTTCATCAGCTCAAGCACCGAGAGCAGGTCGGTGTTGAAGACCTTCGACGTGTCCTTGACCGCGAGCCCGCCGGTGCGGTGGCGCAGATCGGCGAGGATCTCGCAGGTCTTTCGAATGTCGCCGTCCTCCCGGTAGATCCCGCAGCCGTCCTCCATGGCGTCGGCCATGGTCCGGCGCATCGCGGCGGTGCTCTCCCGGCGATCGTCGCGGGCGACGAGCTCGTTGAGCCGCCGCTCGACATCGTTCGCCTGCGCATCGATCACGTTGTTCGGCGCCGACGCGGCTGACGAGCGGGCGTACTCTGCCGCATGGCGGCCGGCCCGGCCGCCGAAGACGAGCAGCTCGGTGAGCGAGTTGGAGCCCAGCCGGTTGGCGCCGTTGATGCTGACGGCCGCGCACTCGCCGGCGGCGAACAGGCCCTCGGTTGGGCACCGCGCGTCGATGTCGGTGTGGATGCCGCCCATCATATAGTGGACGACCGGGCGCACCGGCACGGGCACGTGCACCGGGTCAGCATTCATGTAGCTGGTGGCTAGATCACGGACGAACGGCAGGCGCTCGTTGATCTTCGCCTCGCCCAGATGGCGGAGGTCGAGGTGAACCGCCTCACCGTAATCCGTCGGGATTGTCCGGCCCTTCTTCATCTCGTGCCAGAAGGCCTGGCTGAGCCGGTCGCGCGGTCCGAGCTCCATCGCCTTCTTGCGCGGCCACGGGTCCGGTGGGCCGAGCCCATAATCCTGCAGGTAGCGATAGCCGTCTTTGTTGACCATGATGCCGCCTTCGCCGCGGCAACCCTCGGTCAGGAGGATGCCGGTGCCGGGCAGGCCGGTCGGGTGGTATTGGACGAACTCCATGTCCTTGAGCGGCGTGCCGGCGCGGTAGGCCATGGCCATGCCGTCGCCTGTCTTGATCGCGCCGTTGGTGGTGAACGGAAAGATCCGCCCGCCGCCGCCGGCCGCGATGATCACCGCCTTGGCGTTGAAGCGATAGAGCTCGCCGGTGCGAACCTCCAGCGCCATGACGCCCGCGACCCGTCCGTCGTCGACCAGAAGATCGGTCGAGAAGAATTCGTCGAAGCGGCGGATCGACGGGTATTTCAGCGAGGTCTGAAACAGCGTGTGGAGGATGTGGAAGCCGCTCTTGTCGGCGGCGAACCAGGTCCGCTCGATCTTCATCCCGCCGAACGGGCGCGTGTTGACCCCGCCTTCGGGCGTGCGGCTCCAGGGACAGCCCCAGTGCTCCAGCTGGACCAGCTCGCGCGGCGCGGCGTTGACGAACAGGTCGACGGCGTCCTGGTCGCAAAGCCAGTCACCGCCGGACACGGTGTCGTTGAAGTGCGCGTCCAGGCTGTCCTCCGGCCGGATCACGCCGGCCGCACCGCCTTCCGCCGCCACCGTGTGGCTCCGCATCGGGAGCACCTTGGAGACGACCGCGACCTCAAGGTCGGGATCGGCCTCGGCGACCGCAATGGCGGCGCGCAGCCCAGCGCCACCGGCGCCGACGACGACAATGTCAGTGTCGACGATCTGCAAACTCTTCCTCCCCGCCGCGGTGTGAGGGGGAGGGTACGCCCGCTGTGGGGCGCATCAATCGTCCATTCCGGCCGTAACCATCCGTCGCAATCAGGGCGCGACGGCAACCACCTTCTGATAGAGCCCGCCGAAATAGGTCGTCTTCGACCAGTGGAAGCCCTCCTCATCCGCGAAGTCGCGGATCTCCGAGTGCCAAAGATCCTTCGCGAACGGCTCCAGCCGGTCGAAGATCAGGCTCATCAGCGGCCGTAGCGGGTGCCAAGCGTGGGGACGGTGATAGTCGACGAAGACGAGCCGCCCGCCGGGGCGCACGGCACGCAGCAGGCTAGCCATCACCCGGCGGCGATGCGCGCTCGGGACCTCGTGTAGCAGAAAGAAGCAGCAGACGGCGTCGAACGCGGCGATGTCGTGGCTGGCGGCGTCGCGAAGCAACGTCGAAACGTTGCTGTGCATCGCCACCTTCGGCGCGCAATGATCGAGTTGGACCTGGGCGACGTCGGCGATGACCAGCCGGCCGTGGTCGCCCAGATGTGTCGCCAGACGGGGCGACAGCGTGCCGTAGGCGCAGGCCGGCTGGAGGACGATTTGGCCGGGCGCGAACTCCTCGAGGGCAGCGCCGGCGAGACGCTTGTAGTTGCCCCAGAGGATCGCCTCGACGACGAACGGCGAGTCGAGGACGCGCATCGAGCCGGGATTGAGGTACGCCCAGCTATAGGTTTCACAAAGGTAGTCTGGGATCGGTACCGTCTGGACCGAGGCAACGCGGCTCGCCTCGGTCCGAAAGACGTCGCTCGCCGCCTCGCTACCGGCTTCGATTTCGGAAACTCGGTCCATCACACTATCCTTTTTCGGACGAACTAGCGGCCCGTGATCCCGCAGGCCGGCCTCGGGAGCCGCCCCAGTGTCGTCATGGGGCGCGAGAAGCGGCTTGGTCTGCGCTTGAAGGACGCGCGAAATCGTGCGCGCGTTGCTCGAACGCCTTGAGGACTCCATCCACCTGCTTCGGCAGAATGAGCCCTACCGCCTTCTTCACGTAGCGCGAGTTGAAACCGACGTGCGTGTCGAGGTGAACGCGACATGTCGCATCACTAAGCGGGTCAAACCGCCAGTTGACCTCGAAGTGCTTGAATGTCCGGCTAGTCGAGACGACGCGGATCTGGTGCGGCGGGTCCAGGTGGGTCTTGCTATCGAAACGCTCGCGGATCGGCCCGAAGGCGAGGAGCTGATCGGTCTCGTAGTCGTCGGCGGCGACGGATTTGGTGCGGACGGCGACCCAGCCCGGCAGGAACTCCGGGTAGCGGGTCACGTCGGCGGCGATGGCGAACAGGGGATCGCAGCGATAGGGCAGGACGCGATCGACGGCGAAATGGAGGTAATCCGGGTTCTGGGTCGGATCGCTCGCCGCCACGCGCAGTCTCCGTGCTCGCTCACATTCGCGCGGGCGCACTCAACCACGGCTTTGCCGCCTTGCCTACCCGCGGGCGCCGCGATTGCGGCGGGTGGTAGAGGAGGAGGGATATTAAACCCCCACCAAAAGAATATT
>CAYUKE010000052.1:0-13288 GCA_964445185.1 uncultured Geminicoccaceae bacterium | reverse complement strand
GTCGAGGGCACGGCCTGGTACGACTGGGGCTACAAGTTCGAGGTCGATTTCGCCGACAACGAGGTCTCGATTGCTGATGCGCTGATCGAGTACAACGGCCTCGGCGCCGCCGATCTCACGCTTGGCCAGTACAAGACGCCCAACTCGCTCGACGAGCAGACCAGCTCGCGTCACATCACGTTCATCGAGCGCGCCGCGTTCACCGACGCTTTCGAGCTTGATCGCCGGATCGGCTTTGGCGCCGACGGCAAGTATCTCGACGGGGACGGGACCTGGGCAGCCGGCCTGTTCGGTCAAAACGCCGGCGATTCGGGCAACCTGAACGAGGGCTACGCGCTGGCGGGTCGGGCGACCTACGCCTTCGGGCTCGGCGAGCCTGCAACCGAATCCCAGGACAAGCTGGTCCACGTCGGCGGCAGCGTTCGCTTCCGGGATCTGCAGAACAACTCCGACGGCTCTTCGGTGCGTTACCGCCAGCGGCCGGTGGCCCACACCACCAGCCGCCGGTTCGTCGACACCGGCACACTGGAAGATGTTCGGAACGACGTGTTTGTCGGCCCCGAGCTCGCTCTGGTCTACGATCGCTGGTCGGTGCAGAGCGAAGGCGGCTGGACCTTCGTCGACCAGAAGAACGCGGACACCGGTACCCTGGTCGGCGCGTACATCGACGGCAGCTACTTCCTGACCCCGAACAGCCGGCGCTACAGTGGTGGCAAGTTCGACCGGCTCAAGTTCCAGGACGGTCAGGCGCTGCACGAGGGCGGAATCGGCGCTTGGCAGCTCGGCTTTCGGCTCGACTACCTGAACCTGACGGACACGGATGCTGGCATCGACGGCGGTGAGCAGATCAGCTTCATCCCGGCGATCAACTGGTGGCCGAACCGGCACGTGCGGTTCTGGCTCGACTACGCCTACAGCATCGTCAATGGCGGGCCGGAGGATCTCAACGGCGCCAATCGCGACAACGAGATCCACGCCGCGGTGTTCCGCGCTCAGGCCGACTTCTAACCCGAGGCGCGATTTCGAGGACATCTCATCCCGTTCGGTTCAACTAGCGGGGACTCGAAGCCAACGGCCCGGGTCCCCATTTCTTGCGCGGTCAACCGAGCAAGAAGAATGTGGCCAAGCCTAGAAAGATGAAGAAGCCCATGCTGTCGGTCACGAAAGTGAGGACGACGCTGGAACCGAACGCGGGGTCGCGGCCCAGCCGGTCCATGGTCAGGGGCACCGCGATGCCGACCGCGGCAGCGAGGGTCAGGTTGAGTAGGGTCGCCGTTGCCATGACCGCCCCGAGCTGCCAGTTCCAATACACGGCGCACGCGATAATCCCGATCACCGCACCCCAGATCAGTCCATTGATGGCGCTGACCGCCACCTCCTTAAGGACGAGGTAGCGGAGATTGCCGCGCTCGATCTGGTTGAGGGCCAGTCCGCGGATGAACAGCGCGACGGTCTGATTGCCGGTGTTACCCCCGACGCTGGCGACAATGGGCATCAAGGTGGCGAGCGCCACCAGCTGCTCGATACTGTCTTCGAACACGCCGATCACCCGGGACGCCAGGAAGGCAGTCATCAGATTGATCGAGAGCCAGAGCCAACGACGGCGCGCACTCGGCCAGATGCGGCCGAACAGGTCCTCCTGGCCGCTGAGACCATCGCGGTTCAGAAGATCCTCCTCGACGTCTTTGCGTACGAAGTCGAGAACGGCATCGGCGGTCAATCGTCCCAACAGGCGACCCCGATCGTCGACCACCGGTGCCGAAACCAAGTCGTGATGCTCGAAGGCCCGGGCAGCGTCGCGTGCCTCTTCCGCCACGCCAAAGCGAACCGTATCGACCGCCATCACCGCAGCGACCGGATCGCGGGGGCGGCGGACGAGGATGTCCTTGAGGGGGAGCACGCCCTGCAGCCGCTGCTCACGGTCGACGACGAACAACTGGTCGGTTTGCTCGGGCACCTGGTCGAGCCGACGGAGGGCCTTGAACGCATGCTTGATGGTGGCAGTCTCCGGCAACACGATCGCATCCGTACTCATCAGGTGGCGGATCGAGTTTTCGTCCCAGTGGGTCGATGTCTGGAGCCAGCTTCGCAGATCCGGATCGAGGGAGCCGTCCAGTTCCCCTTGAACGCCCTCCGGGACAAGCTTGCTGATCTGGGCCAGGATCTCCGGATCAGTGTCCCAGCAAATCCGGAGGAGACGGGAGCGGGGGGTGATGGCGATCATCGCCTGGGCGACCGTTTGCTGGACCGCAGCGAGCGCCTCGCCCGCCTGCGCTGGCGCCACCTGTCGCCAAACGCGTTCCCGGCGGCGCGGTGGCAGCATCTCGAGGAGGTCGGCGATTTCTCCTGGTGCGAGCTGAGCGAGCCTTTGTGCAAGCTCGCTGTCGAATTGTCGTGCAACGAGGGAATCGACCAGCTCCGGTCGCGCAGCGCTCTCGCCATGCGCGAGCCTCTGCACGATCTCGCCACGATCGAGGAGTGAGAGGACCGGTTCGAGCCGGCGACGCACGCTCAACTTCGATCTCTCGCTCATGATCCAGTTCCCCATTTTAAGATGACCTGCTCACAGAGACTCGGCTCAACGAGGATTCTGCGAGTCGCGAATGAGTGGCCGAACCTGCTCTTCGTCAGTCGGAAGCAGAGCAGCACCAATGTTAGCGGCGGACGGGGTGTGTGCCTCGGCCAGTCTTCCTGGGCGGCGCGTGACGAGCGGCCGCGTGGCGTAGAGAAACCGTCGCTGCCAACCTGCGAATCCTTTGCTAGCTGAAAGACGCGCCCGCGACGACCGAGATCGCGTGGCGGGCGATCATCAGCTCTTCGTTGGTGGGGATCACCCACGCTTCGACCGGGCTCGCCTCGGCCGAGATCATCGGCCCGTGGGTCCGGTTCGCCTCGGCATCGAAGGTGATCCCGAGCCAGCCGAGGCCGCGCACCACCTGTTCGCGCACCGGCGCCGCGTGCTCGCCGATCCCGGCGGTGAACACCAGGCCGTCGATCCCCCCCATCGAGGCCGCCAGCGCGCCCACCTCACGCCGGATCCGATGGGTGAAGTAGGCGATCGCCTGGGCCGCCTCGGGCGCCTCGCTCGCCCCAAGGTCGCGCATGTCACTGCTGATCCCGGAGAGTCCTTTGAGGCCCGACTCCTTGTAGAGCAGACCGGTCACCTCGGCCGTGCTCATCCCGAGCTCGTCGATCAGATGGAGCAGCACGCCGGGATCGATCTGGCCCGCGCGCGTTCCCATCGGCAGGCCGTCGAGCGCGGTGAACCCCATCGTGCTGTCGACGCTCTTGCCGGCGTGGATCGCACAGGCACTGGCGCCGTTGCCGAGGTGGCAGACCACGACCTTGCCCAGGGCCAGGTGCGGCGCGACACGCGCAAGTTCGCCCGCGATGAACTCGTACGACAGGCCGTGGAAGCCGTAGCGCCGGATGCCCTGGTCGTAGAAGCGCCTGGGCAGCGCGAAGGTGTCGGCGACCCAGGGGTGGGTCTGGTGGAAGGCGGTGTCGAAGCAGGCGACCTGCTTGACGCCCGGATAGGACAGCGCGACCGCCTCGATGGCCTTGAGATTGTGTGGCTGATGAAGGGGCGCCAGGGGGATGAGCTTCTCAAGCTCTTCCATCACGTTGCCGTCCACCATCACCGGCTGGGCATAGCTGGTGCCACCGTGAACGACCCGATGACCGACGATCCCGACCTTGCGCCCGCCCAGATACCCGGCGAGCCAGTCGGAGAGCCGCTGCATGGCGCCGCGGTGACCCGAGCCGGGCTCGTAGTGGATATCAGCGAGCACCTCGCCGGCCGCGTTCTTCGCGCTGAACCGCGGATTGACGCCGATGCCCTCGACCTGACCACCGGCGAGCAGGTCGGGCTCGCCGCGGGCATCGGTCTCGAACAGCGAGAACTTCAGGCTCGACGAGCCCGCGTTGATGACGAGGACGATGTCGCTCATCGCGCCTGGCCTCTCCTTCTAGGTCCGCACCGTTGACGGGGCTCAGCCCATGACGTGGTAGCCGCCGTCGATATAGATGGTGTTGCCGGTGATCAGGTGGCCGGCAGGCGTGGCGAGCGCCGCGGTCGCGATCCCGACATCCTTGATCGAAACCAGTTGGTGACGCGGAGCGCGGGTCTCCGCCTCGCTCAGCAGCTCGTCAAACTCGTTGATGCCCGACGCGGCGCGTGTGCGAATCGGGCCCGGCGAGATGGCATGGACGCGGATGCCCTTGGGCCCGAGCTCATGCGCCAGATAGCGAACGCAGCACTCGAGCGCCGCCTTCACCGGGCCCATGACGTTGTAGTGCGTCACCACCTTCTCGGCACCGTAGTAGCTCATCGCGAAGAGCGCGCCACCGTTCCCCATGAGCGGTTCCGCGCACCGCGCCATGCGGACGAAGGAATGGCACGAGATGTCCATGGCAAGGCCGAAACCGGGACCCGAGCTGTCGACCAGGCGGCCGTGCAGATCCTCGCGCGGGGCGAAGGCGATCGAGTGCAGGGCGAAGTCGATGCCGCCCCACGTCTCCTTGGCCGCGTCGAAGATCGCCTCGAGCTCGCCTTCCTTGGCGACGTCGACGGGCATGAAGATCTTGGCGTCGAGCTCCTCGGCGATCGGCTCGACGTAAGGCTTCGCGCGCTCGTTGAGGTAACTGATGGCCAGCTCGGCGCCGAGGAACTTGAAAGCAGCGGCGCAGCCATAGGCGATCGACTGCCGGTTAGCGACACCGAGAATGATACCCTTCTTGCCTTGCAGCTGCCGTGCACCAGCATCGAATGTGATGATCTCCGAATCGCTCATTGCCCTACCCTTCCGTGGCGCGTTGCGCTTGCCGTAAGGTAGGTCGACTGAGTGACACGTCTGTCACAGGACGTTGGTGGCGATCTTGCCAAATCGTCGCACGCGCGTGCTCCCGGCCGATCAGGATACCGTCATCAACGAGTCACGCAGGCGCCCTAAGACAAAGGGAACACGGAGGAGCGACATGTCTCAGGATCCGATGCAGGCTTGGTCGTCACTGGCCCAGCAATGGAACGACGCCCTGCGCAGCATGACCATGGGTGCGATGCCGGCGCTCACGCCACCTAAGGCCGGCAACGGCAGCCAGCCTATCCCTCTTCCGCAGGACCCGATGCAGGCGTGGTCGACGATGACCCGCCTCTGGCAGCAGATGATCCCTGCCGTCCCGCAGCCGGGCAACGGCAAGGACGCCATGTCGGACCCGCTGTTCGCCTGGTCGCACATGATGCAGGTCTGGCAAGAGGCCATGCAGAACGTGCAGCGCCACGGCATATCCGCTTGGCCCACACCAGGCGCGCAAGCGACCCCACATGCTGGCGCAACCGCGGTGCCGAGCGGAGTGATGGACGCGATCGCCGCCGGCGGACCATTCGCCGAGTATGTCCTCGACAGCTGGCAGCGGACGATCCTGACGCTCGACGCGCTGCGCCAGCGCGGCAATCAATCGCTCGAGCACAAGCAGTCGGGCAAGCCGCCGGTTCTGACCTTCGACTACGACCTCGTGCTCGACGGGCGGACGCTGGAGCGCCCGGTCAACTACCAGCTGCTGAAGATCACGGCGCCACCAGGCGTCACGTTCGAGCCAAAGGCGCGCCCCTACATAGTGTTCGACCCGCGCGCCGGCCACGGCCCGGGGATCGGCGGCTTCAAGGAGGCCAGCCAGGTCGGCGTCGCGATGCGCGGCGGCCACCCCGTTTACTTCGTAAGCTTCCTGCCGCAGCCGGTGCCGGGCCAGACGATCGAGGACGTGGCCCGCGCCGAAGTGAAGTTCATGGAGAAGGTCATCGACCTGCACCCCGAGGCGGAGACCGCGCCGGCGATGGTCGGCAACTGCCAGGGCGGTTGGGGCCTGATGCTGGCGTCTTCGCTCGCGCCGACCCTGCCCGGCGTGATCAGCATCGCCGGTGCGCCGCTTTCCTACTGGGGCGGTCGACGCGGCGAGAACCCAATGCGCTATACGGGCGGCCTCAACGGCGGCTCGTGGCTCGCCTCGCTCTTCGGCGATCTCGGCAACGGCATGTTCGACGGCTCGTATCTGGTTCAGAACTTCGAGAATCTGAACCCGTCCAACACGCTGGTCGGCAAGCCCTACGGTCTCTACAGCAACATCGACAACGAGCTTGAGCGCTTCCTCGGCTTCGAGCGCTGGTGGGGCGGCCACTTCTACATGACCGTCGACGAGATGCGCTTCATCGTCGACAACCTGTTCGTCGGCAACAAGCTGACCCGTGACAAGCTCTACCTATCGGACGGCTATCGCGTCGATCTCCGTGAAATCCGCGCGCCGATCGTTGTTATCGCTTCCTGGGGCGACAACATCACACCACCGCAACAGGCGCTCAATTGGATCCTCGATCTCTATGGCAGCGTGCAGGAGATGCGCGCGCGGCAACAGACGATCGTTTACACGGTCCACGAGTCGATTGGACACCTCGGTATTTTCGTGTCCGCCAAGGTGGCGATGAAGGAACACGCCGAGTTCGTCGACTCGCTGGACATGATCGAGACACTTCCGCCCGGCCTCTACGAGATGGTCATCGAGGAAGAGATCATCGTCGACGAGGGCAGCGAGCAGGAGCACTCCCAATACGTGGTGCGCCTCGAGGCCCGCGACCTGGATGATATCCGCCTCTACGACGACAACCGCACGGACGAGCAGTCGTTCGAGACGGTCGCCCGGGTCTCCGAGATCAACGAGGCCCTGTACGACGCGTTCATGCGACCCTGGGTGAAAGCCTTCTCGAACGACCTCACGGCCGACTGGCTGCGCACGATGCAACCGGTTCGGCTGGAACGGGAGTTCTTCTCGGATCGTAACCCGATGATGGGTTGGGTGGCGCAGGCGGCGGAGGCGGTGCGCGCCAACCGGCGCCCGGTGAGCCAGGACAACCCCTTCATCGTCGCCGAGCGCGACCTCGCTCAGAAGATGCAGGATAGCCTGGACCAGTATCGCGACGCGCGTGACGAACTCGTCGAGAAGACCTTCTTCTCGCTCTACGAGTCGGACGCGATGCGAGCGCTGACCGGGATGGCGGCCGCCGGCGACGAGCGGGTCGCACGGCCGCACGACTCGATCCTCAACGAGTGGATCCAGCTCAAGCTGGAGTCGCTGCACGCCCAGTCCGAGCCCGGCGACTTCGCGGAAGCCGTCTATCGTATCGGCTTCGCTTGTCTCGAAGCAGGCAAGGTACAGGACGCTCGCGCCTATCGGATGACTCGCAAGATCGCCAAGGACCATCCGCGCCTGAAGGACCTGACCCGGCGCGAGGTCAAGGAGAAGGCACGCCGCGCCGCGTTCATTGTTCAGTTCGATCCGGAAGGCGCTCTCGAGACGCTGCCCAAGCTTCTGCCGACCGAGGCGGAGCGGCGGGACGCGCTTGAGGTCATCAAGAAGATCGTCAGCTGGCGCCCCGACATTGCGCCCGAGCACGCGGCGGTGATCGCCAAGGTCGAGGAGTTCTTCGCCCACGCCGATGAGAACCAGCAGCGTGACGATGCAGCGGACAGCGCGGCGTCCTGAAAGGCTGCTTCGGATGGTGACCGAGGCCCGGAGCGGATGGCGTGGCTTCGCCGATGGCTGAGCTTGCGCCGATGATGCCGCTCCCCGGCCTCGCGGCGCACCGGGCGCAGGTGGGTGCCGTCATCGACGCCCATGCCTCGGCCCTGGCTGCGGCGTCCGCTCGCAACGCTTCGACGTTCGCAGCACGGCAGGCGGAAGTGACGTCGGCCTTTCTCGGCCGTGCTGTGGCCCGCGATCTGCGCGATTACCTCATCGATGCGGGCCAGCGCTCGGTTCTTTACTGGGACGTGCTGCGACAGCGCGGCGACAACTATCTCGACCACGCGTCGGCAGGCTCGCCGCCCGTGCTCGGCTTCGCGCATGAGATGGTCGTCGATGGCAGGACGCTCGCGCGGCCGTCGAACTACGCCCTGCTCCGCATTCTGCCCGCCGATGGCGTGCGCCCGGATCCGCTCCGGCGACCCTACGTCATTATCGATCCGCGGGCAGGTCAGGGCGCCGGCATCGGCGGCTCGAAGGCCGACAGCCAGGTCGGCGTGGCCCTGAAGCACGGTCACCCCGTCTACTTCGCGGTCTTTTTCCCGCGCCCGGTCAAGGGCCAGACTCTAGCCGACGTCTGCGCAACCCAGGCGCACTTCGTCCGCACCGTCCGCGCGTTGCACCCCTCAGCACCGCTGCCGATCGTCGTCGGCAACTGCCAAGGTGGCTGGGCGACGGCACTGCTCGCTGCTGCCAACCCAGACGTGACTGGGCCGATCGTCGTCAACGGTGCACCGCTCGCCTACTGGTCGGGGAGCCGCGCGCGTCGGCACCCGCTGCGCTACCTGGGCGGTCTCTCCGGCGGCGCGGTGCCGGCGATGATGTTGAGCGACCTCGGTGACGGCGAATTCGACGGCGCCAATCTCGTGCTCAACTTCGAAACCTTCAGCCCCGGCAAGGTCTGGTGGCGCAAGTACTACGATCTCTATGCCCACGTCGACGAACCGGCAGGCTATCTCGAGTTCGAGCGGTGGTGGGGCGGCTTCCACTTCATGACCGAGGCGGAGATCCGCTGGATCGTCAGCAACCTCTTTGTCGGCAACCGGCTGGCGCGGCAGGGCGTGCATCTGGACTCACGGACCTTCGTCGACCTGCGCAACATCCGCTCGCCGATCATTGTCTTCGCGTCGTTCGGTGACGACATCACACCGCCGCAGCAAGCCCTGAACTGGATCAGCGAACTCTACCGCGACGAGCAAGAGATTGCGATCAAAGGGCAACGCATCATCTATTGCCTGCACCAAGACGTCGGCCACCTCGGCATCTTCGTCTCCTCAAGCGTCGCGCGCGAGCAGCACACCCAGATCGTGTCAACGCTGAAGACGATCGAGGCGCTGCCGCCCGGGCTCTACGAGATGCTGATCCAGGATCGGCGCGGCGAAGGCGTGGATGCGACCTTCACCGTGGCCTTCCACCCGCGCTCGATCACCGACATCAAAGCCCTCAACGAGCATCCGGACGACGAGACCATGTTCGCGGCCGTGGCCCGGCTGTCGGCCCTCGGCGAGCAGCTTTACGAGATGCTGGGACGACCCTGGATGCAGGCGAGCACGACGCCACAGGCGGCGGCCGCGCGCGTGAGCATGCATCCGCTTCGCGCGCGTCGCTGGGCGGCGTCCAGCCGCAACCCAGCGCTCGCACCGGTCGCCTACCTGGCACAGTCGGCGCGTACCGAGCGAGCCCCGGCGGCGGCCGACAATCCATTCGTTGCCGGCGAGCGGCTCTGGGCGGACAGCGTCGAGGCGGCATGGGATTTCGCCCGGGACCTGCGCCACGCGTCGATCGAGATCGCCTTCTTCACGCTCTACGGCACGCCCTGGATGCGTGCGCTCGGGGCCGGCGATCTGGGCGTGCCGATCGCCCGCGGCGATGGGCCGTTGCGCGAAGATCCGGTGGTGCAACGGGCGCTGACGCGGATTGAGGAGGGCGGGTTCGCGGATGCGGTCATCCGGATGTTGGTTCTGATGGCCAAGTCGCGAGGCACCATCCGCCGATCCCGCCTGGAACGGTCAAACCAGATGCTGCGAACGGTTGAACCCTTCGCCTCGCTACCGCCGAGCATCCGGGCCCGGCTCATCCATGAGCAGTCGCTGATCGTCGACTTCGCCCCCGAAGCGGCCTTCGCCGCGCTCCGGCTGCTCTTGCCCACGGCTGAGCAGCGTCGACGCGCCCTCGACCTCGTCCTCGACGTGGCTGGCGCCGCCGACGAGATGGCGCCGGCTACCACGGCCCTCGTTGCCCGCTTCCGCGAGCTTTTGGGGCTCGACGACGCCGCTCACGTCGAACCGCACCGGGCGTTCGGATGACCGATGGCACGACAATGATGCGGCTCATGCAGGGCCTTGCGTTCGCCGCGAAGGCGCACGCCAACCAGCGGCGTAAGGGGGCAGCCCAGGAACCCTACATCAACCACTTGATCGAGGTCACCGATCTGGTCGCCGAAGCGACCGGCGGGCAAGACGTCGAGCTCTTGCTGGGGGCGCTGCTGCACGACGTCATTGAGGACACGCCGGTGACGCGCGACGAGCTGGCCGGGCGGTTCGGCGCGACCGTCGCCGGCTGGGTCGTCGAGAACTCGGACGACATGAGCCTCCCCAAAGTGGAGCGTAAGCGCCGTCGGCTTGAACTCGCCGCCAAGAAGTCCCCAGGCGCCAAGACCATCAAGATCGCAGACCTCATCTCCAACCTGCGCGCCACCGCCTCGTCGCCGCCGGCCGGCTGGCCCGCCGAGTGGTGCCTCGGCTACATCCGTTCCTGCCGTGACCTGCATGGCGTGCTGGCGGGCGTGAACGCCGAGCTCGACAGGCTATTCGGCGCGGAAGCGGACGCGGCCGAGGCGAGCGTGCGCGCGCATTTCGAGCGCCTGACAGATGCCGGCACGGTCGACTTCCAGTTGCAGGCCGACGTCGGCCAGAAGGTCCACCTGCTGTATCTTCCCAACACCGAGGCCGCCGACGATCGCCCGCTGGATCGCGATCGCCTGGTCGCGGTCATGGAAGGTCGGTTCCCGAGCTTCACGATCGTCGCCGCTGACGGCGTCTACGAGGGACGTCGCCGGCCGGTCCTGATGGTGCGGGTTCGCGCCGATTCGACCGACGCGATCGTCGCGATGGCGCAGCAGCTCTGCGTCGAGTTCGAGCAGCGCTTCGTCGGCATCGAAACCGAGGGTCGGTACATCCGCGTCTACGCGGACGACACCGCCTGATCACAGGCTATTGGACACGGGGACACGGACGCATGACGCAGAACAAGACCTACGACGAGATCGCCATCGGCGACCGCGCCAGCCTCACGCGCGTGTGCTCGGAGAACGACCTCATCGTCTTCGCCCACGCCTCCGGCAACCTCAATCCCCTGCACCTGCCGAAGTCGGGCGACATGCCGACGGAGGGAAACGAGACGGTCGCCCCGTCGATGTGGGGCGGTTCGCTGTTCTCCGCGGTGCTTGGCAACGTGCTCCCCGGTATGGGCACCCTCTACAAGTCGCAAAACCTCAACTTCCATAGCCGTGCGCATGTCGGCGACGAGCTGACGATCGAGGTGGTCGCGCGCGAGAAAAAGGCGGATCGCTTGGTCATCTTCGACTGCACGCTGACCAACCAGCGCGGCGAGCAGATCGCGACCGGCGAAGCGCATGTCATCGCGCCGGACCAGAAGCTCGAGGTCGACATCGAGCTGCCTGAGCTCTTCGTCCGTCCGCACCAGCACTTCAGCCGCGTGATCGACGGCCTCGCCGGCGTCGAGCCGATGAAGACAGCGGTGGTCTGTCCGACCGACGACAACTCGCTGGGCGGTGCGCTGCTCTCACTCAAGGAAGAGCTGATCACGCCGATCCTCATCGGTCCGGCGGCGGAGATCCACGCGGCCGCCGCCGAGATCGACGCCGACCTGAGCGGCGTCGAGATCATCGACGTCGCCGACCCGCACGCGGCACCCGCCGCCGCGGTGGCGCTCGTCGGGGAGGGTCGGGCCGACGCGATCATGAAGGGCAACATCCACTCCGACGAGATCTTGCGCGCCGTGCTGTCAAAGTCGAGCGGGCTCCGGACCAGCCGGCGAGTGAGCCACTGCTTCGTCCTCGACGTGCCGGGGCTCGATCATCTGCTGACCATCTCGGACGCGGCGATCAACATCAGCCCCGATCTCGAGAGCAAGGTCGACATCGTCCAGAACGCCATCGACGTCGTCCGCGCGCTGGGCGTCGACACACCCCGGGTCGGCATCCTCTCCGCCGTCGAGACCGTCAACCCGGCGATCCCGTCGACGCTCGACGCGGCGATCCTCTCGAAGATGGCGGACCGCGGCCAGATCAAGGGCGGCATCGTCGACGGGCCGCTGGCCATGGACAACGCCATGGACATCGAGGCCGCGAAGACCAAGGGCATCCGCTCGCTGGTTGCCGGCCAAGCCGACATCTTGATCGTACCCAACCTCGAGAGCGGCAACATGCTGGCGAAGGAGCTGACCTTCGTCGCCAACGCCGACGCAGCCGGCCTCGTCTGCGGCCTCAAGGTGCCGGTGATGCTGACCAGCCGCGCCGACGACGAGCAGGCCCGGCTCGCCTCCTGCGCCATGGCGCAGCTCTACCACGCTTACATGACCGAAGGCCGGGCGCTTATCCAAGCGCCGCCGCGCAAGACGGCCGAAGCCGCCTGAGGCACGTGGAGACACGACGATGAAGCAAGCGATCGCGGTCGAAGAGGCCGTGAGCAAGATCGCCGACGGCAACGTCATGATGTTCGGCGGTTTCATGGGCGTCGGCTCGCCGCATCGGATCATCGACGAGATCGTGCGCCAAGGTAAGCGCGATCTCACCATCATCGGCAACGACACGGCCCGGCCCGGCCACGGCGTCGGCAAGCTCGTGGACGCTGGCCTCGTGAAGAAGGTGATCACCTCGCATATCGGCACCAACCCTGTGACGCAGAAGAAGATGATCGCCGGGGAGCTCGAGGTGGAGCTGGTGCCGCAGGGCACGCTCGCCGAACGGATCCGCGCCGCTGGCTACGGGCTCGGCGGCGTGCTGACGCCTACTGGTCTCGGCACCAAGGCGGCCGAGGGCAAACAAACGATCGAGGTGGATGGCAAGCCGTTCCTCGTCGAACGGCCACTGCCGGCCGACGTGGCCATCGTCTACGCGCATCGCGCCGACTACAACGGCAATTGCGACTTCATGCTGACGGCGCGCAACTTCAACCCATTGATCTGCCTGGCGGCGAAGACGGTCATCGTCGAGCCGCAGATGTTCGTGCCCCTGGGCGTCCTGCCGCCGGACGAGGTGGTGGTCCCGGGACTGCTGGTGGATTGCTTGGTGGCGAGGGCGGCCTGATGGACACGAAGGATCTGATCGTCAAGCGCGTCGCGCGGGAGCTGCACGACGGCATGCTCGTCAACCTCGGCATCGGCATGCCGACGCAGGTGGCGAACCACGTGCCGGAGGGCATGACCGTCTACTTCCAGTCGGAGAACGGTCTGATCGGCATGGGCGCGCGTCCGCCGGAAGGCATGGAGGACCCGAACCTGACCGACGCAGGCGGCGCCTTCATCACCGCCCTACCGGGCGCGGTTGCGTTCGACAGCGCCTTCTCGTTCGGGCTCATCCGCGGCGGCCATCTGGACATGACGGTCCTCGGTGGCCTGCAGGTCGACAGTCACGGCCACCTCGCCAACTGGATGATCACCTGAAAGATGGTCCCGGGAATGGGTGGTGCCATGG
>CAYUKE010000051.1:0-13439 GCA_964445185.1 uncultured Geminicoccaceae bacterium | reverse complement strand
ATCGGTGCCGATGGCGCCGTCTGCGGCCGGCCCGGCAGCGGCGCATTTCTCCCGCGCCACGGTGGCGAGGCCGCCAGCCCGTCGGAGCGAAGACACGCTGATACCGACCCAAGCCGCACATGGGGGGCGGACCTGCTCTGAGCCATGGCCGCGGGCGCCGGATCTATACTTCGACGACCTTGTTGGAGCGCCGTCGGCGCTTCGGGCCCGGACATACCCGCTGTGGCAACGCCGTTCTGCGCATACAAAGGCTGCAACATGGAAGCCATGGCGTCGTTCTTGATCGCCGCGCTCGCCCTCACCGGCAGCCCCGGCCCCAACACGCTGAGCCTCGCCGCTGTCGGCGCCTCGTTCGGCCGGGTCCGCGGCATTGAATACCTGATCGGCCTGACCTTGGGCATGGTGGGCGTCATCGCCATCGTTGGCACGGGTGTCGCCGGTGTGATCTTCGCGCTGCCCGGCATCGCGCCAGTAGTCTCCGCCCTCGCTGCCGCGTACTTCCTCTATCTGGCGTACCGCATCGCCACAGCCCCGCCGCTGGCGAAGACCGACGCCTCCCGGCCCGGATCCGTGCCGCGTTGGTACGAGGGCACGTTCCTATCGCTGGTCAACCCGAAAGCGTATGCCGCCGTGGCGGCGTTGTTCTCCGGCCACGTTCTGGCCGCGGGCAATGCGCTCACCGACGGCCTGTGGAAGGCTGGCCTGCTGCTGATCACGCTTGGCTTCGTCAACGTCGTCTGGCTCTGCGTCGGAGCCGGCATGACCCGATTTCTGCGGAACGAGCGCACCGCGCGGCTCGTGAACGTCTGCTTCGCGGCGCTCCTCCTCGTCTCCGTCGCATTCGCGACGCTCGGGTAACGCACGCGCCCGCGCGTTGGGCTCAGTCGACGCGGCGAGCGTAGATGTCACCCGAGAAGTCCTCGCCGGCAACGTCGTCGAGCCACGCTTCGATCGCTGCCGAAGGCAGCCAGGTGTCGAGAACGAAGGCGAGGCTCTCGCCGCGCGAGAGGTTGAACCGATACGCGCCGAGCGCGTCGATCCGCTCCAGGCACGTCTTTGCTGGCTCGACGGCGCCGGCGAGGAATTCGAACGACAACATGCGCACCGGGTGGCTCAGACCGGCCAACACGGCTCCCTCGTGGCCTTCCACGTCGATCTTGACGAAGTCCGGCAGACCGTGCCGCTCGACCAGTTGGTCCAGGGTCAGCGCAGGCACACGCGCACGCCCCTCCCAACTCACGTCTTTGAAGGAACCGATCGCGCCGGTGTCCTTGATGAAGCTGGTTGATGCGGTCGTCACCGTCGGCGTCGCGAAGCTCAGATGCAGGTCCACCTCGCCGGGCTCGGCATCGACTGCCGCGGCGACGACGTCCACCCCCGCGTCGCGTCGAAAGTACCAGCGGAGGAAACGGGTGAAATCCGGTTGCGGCTCGACCGCGACGACGCGAGCGCCGAGGCGCCGCCAACAGGCCGTCCGCCCGCCGACGTGGGCGCCGATGTCGAAGCCGAGGCCACCGGACGGAACGAGGTCCCGATAGAACGCGTCCAGCGCCCGAGCCTGGGACGGGGGCCAGTGGTAGAGATAGAGGGATCGGAGCAAACCGCGGGCGCGAGCAAGCCGGAGCCGAAGGTCACGGTGGATCGCCAAGGTTCACCCAATGTCGATGAGTTTGACGTCACGCGGCTCGGGCGATCAGTGGCCAAGCCCGGTCAAGATAGATGCGCAGCCACGGCGTGTAGAGCGCCGGCTGTCGGCGCGCATCGTCGCGCAGCTGCTCGATCCCGATCCACCGGGTAGCCATGACCTCGTCGGGATCGGGGGCGATCTCGAGCGTCGTTGCGTCGACCTCGGCCGCGAACAGATGGACGAGTTCGTTCTCGATCAGTCCACCACCGACTGGCGCGCAATAGTCCAGTTCGCCTAGCTCCACCAAGCTGACGTCAATGCCGAGCTCTTCCATCAGTCGGCGGCGGACGCACACCTTCGGCGTCTCGCCCCAGGCCGGGTGGCTGCAACAGGTGTTCGCCCACTGCCCGCCGCTGTGGTACTTGCCGCGCGCGCGCTGCTGTAAAAGCACCCAGTGGCCAGAGAACACGAACGCCGACACCGCCACGTGACGAATACCGCGGCGGTGCACGTCGAGCTTCGCCATCGGATACAGCGTCCCGTCGTCCGCGACCGCTTGAATAATTGGAGCCGATCCTACCACGCGTTACCTCCGGCGCACGGCGGCCAAGCCAAGACTTGGTATCATCCGTCGCGTCTGTTGTGTTGTTGTCCCGTCCTAGATGGCGGACGTTGATCCGCTTGTCAGCCCGCTATCAACCATCGATCCTGTTTCTGGCGAACACGGATTGGAGACGGGCCATGGGAACGACCAAGGTTGCGGTCGTCACCGGTGCCGGCACCGGCGTCGGTCGCGCCGCGGCAGCTAGCCTCGCCACCGCAGGCTACGCATGCGCCTTGGTCGGCCGCCGAGAAGCGCCACTGCTAGCCGCAGCCGCCGACATCGGCACAACAGGCGCGAAGGTCCTGACCCTACCCGCCGACGTCGGCGACGCAGCGGCCGTGCGCGACGTCTTCGCTCGGACGGTTGCCGAGTTCGGCCGCGTCGACGTGCTCTTCAACAATGCCGGGATGGGCGCGCCGGCCGTGCCGATCGACGAGCTCGACGTCATGACCTGGGACGAGGTCGTCCGGGTCAACCTCTCGGGCGCGTTCTACTGCGCGCGCGAAGCCTTTCGCGTCATGCGCGAGCAAAGCCCGCGCGGTGGGCGGATCATCAACAACGGTTCGATCTCGGCGACGACACCTCGGCCCTTCTCCGCCCCCTACACAGCTACCAAGCACGCGATCAGCGGGCTTACAAAGTCGCTCGCGCTCGACGGGCGCGCCTTCGATATCGCCTGCGGGCAGATCGACATCGGCAACGCCGAAACGACGATGACGGCGCGGATGGCGGACGGCGTCATGCAGGCGAATGGCACGGTGGCGGCCGAGCCGCGCATGGACGTCGCGCATGTCGGCGACGCTGTCACCTACATGGCATCGCTGCCGCTCGACGCGAACGTCCTGTTCATGACGGTGATGGCGACGAAGATGCCGTTCGTGGGACGCGGCTGACCGACAGGTCAGCGGCCGAGGGCGACCAGGTCGACCGGCTCGTCGACGCCGGCGACAGGTCGGCCCAAGCGATGCTCAACGTCGCGCCTGGGCTCGAAGCCCTCGGCGACCGCACGCTCGAAGGTCGCCGCCGTCGTCAGCGCGCGGGTCTTCTCGACTTTGTTGTGCTTCTCCAGCTTGGCAGCGAGGTTCGCTGCCGCACCGATGACGGTGTACTCGAGCCGGTCGTCGTGACCAACGGCGGCAAAGACCACCGGTCCGGCGGCGACGGCGCCATTGACGGCTAGGCCGGCGCCCGTCGCTTCTGCCCAGCGTGACGCCTCGGCCATCACCTCCTCGAGCGCGCCGAGGGCGTCGCGGGCCGCGGTCGTCGACGGCACGACGGCGCCGAACGTCGCCATGACGCCGTCGCCCATGAATTTGTCGACCACCCCGCCGTGCCGTGTGATCAGCGGGATGGCGACGGCGTGAAACGTCGTCAGCATGTCGACGACCGCGGTCGGACTGCGGTTCTCCGAGAAGCCCGTGAAGCCGCGGACATCGAGCATCATGATCGCGGCATCACGAGCCTCGGCACGACCGGCCACAACCTCAATCTCCGCCCGGGTCACCGCGTCGGCCACGCCCTCCGAGAGGAAGCGCCGCAACTCGCGCCCGGCGGCCTCCTCCCGCACGGCCGTCAGCAGGGTCCGGCGCGCCCGGACAACAGCAAAGCTGAGGACGCCCGTGACCACCGCGAGCGTGAAGATCTTGTCGAACTCGGCGCCGACGAGGACGTAGTTGCCCGACAGATAATCGACGAAGCTGCGGGTGATGACCTGCTCGCCGCCGTCGATCACCGCATAGCCCACCATGATCACCCAGCCGGCGGCTGCGAACGCTCCCATCGACATGACAAAGCGTGGATCGAAACGCAGCGCGCGGATTGCGATGAATATAAAAATGTACGCGAACGTCGGAATCTTCAAATAGAACGCAGCATTCTGTCCGTAGTCTATATGAAACGACCAGATCAATGCCCACAACATCGTGACATCGACGACCATTGAGAGCACCAAAAACCAGCCTGGCATAAAACCGCGGTGCGTCAAGTAGAGCCTGATTAAAGTGAACGCAAAATAGGGCGCGAGAACCAGCGGAACTGGTTCAAACATGGTCAGAGACGCGTCTGCTGGCTTCGGCGCGACAAAATACAGCGCGGCGAAAATCAAGACGACGCCGAGCTGAACATAGGTGATCAGGCGCTCGCTACGCTCTTCCTGGGCGATGATCAGGCGCTGGACACGCCGCGGCAGGTTGGGAGCGTGGGCCGCCGTGCCGAGATGCGTGAAGAGGCTGCGCGGCAGCCAGCCGCGCCGCGCGTTTGGGGCTGGCGTCGCGAGGTCGACCGCAGGATCAGCCTTCATTGCCCGTAATCAGCCGCGTACTCTTGCGCCACGTGAGGTAAGCCCAAACCCATTGCGAGCTCACGGCCACGCGCTGGCGAACATGCGCCAGGAATAGGACGTGCACAATTCCCCAGAACCACCAGGCGACCGCACCGGTCAGGTGGATGCGTCCCAGATCCGCGACCGCGGCAGCACGGCCGATGGTGGCGAGATTGCCCGCGTGTCGATAAACGAAGGGGGCCGGGTCCGCAGACCCGCACAGACGCGCGCTGATGACCGAAGCGACATAGGCACCCTGCTGCTTCGCCGCCGGCGCCACGCCGGGCACCGCCCGCCCTTCCCAAGCCGCCGCGTGGGCGGTGTCGCCAATGACGAACACGTCCGGCGTGTCGGGCACCTCGAGGCGCGGGCCGACCATTGCCCGACCGGCGCGGTCGGCCTCAGCCCCCAACCACTTTGCCGCAGGCGATGCCATAACACCGGCAGCCCAGATGACGGTTCGCGCCGCAAGGTGCGTGTCGCCGAGCGTCACGCCCGAAGCGTCGATGTCGGTCGCGCGCGCATCTGTGCGGACTTCGACGCCGAGCGCTTCCAGACTAGCTCGGGTGACCTGCGACAAGGGCTCGGGAAAAGCCGCCAGCACACGGGGCCCGCCCTCGATGAGCACGACCCGTGCCTCCTCGGGCCGCAAGCGCCGGAACTCGCCCCGCAACCCGTGCTTGGCCAGCTCGGCGACGGCACCAGCCATCTCGACACCGGTGGGACCGCCACCAACAATGACGAAGGTTAGTTCCGCGGCACGCTCGTCGGGGTCGGTCGCTTGTTCGGCGCGCTCGAAGGCGAGGAGCAGGCGGCGCCGAATGTCCGTGGCGTCGTCGATCTTCTTCAGGCCGGGCGCGACCACTTCGAAGTGGTCGTTGCCGAAGTACGCGTGCCGGGCCCCGGTCGCGATGACAAGGTGGTCGTACGGCAAGAGCGAAGTGCCGATCGAGACGCGCTTGGCGTCGGCATCGACGCCCGTCACCCGGCCGAGCACGACCCGGACGTTGCTCTGGGCACGGACAAGCTCGCGTATCGGCATCGCGATGTTGGCGGGCGACAGCCCGCAGGTCGCGACCTGATAGAGCAGCGGCTGAAACAGATGGTAGTTGCGCCGATCGACAACAGTGATCCGACAACGCGCGTCCTTGAGACCGCTGACGGCCGCCAAGCCGCCGAAACCGGCACCGACGACCACCACGTGCGGCAAACGCTCGTCGTGCCACGCCGGCGCGTCGAGCATCGCCGCGAGCCGATCGGCGAGGAGCGCATCGACCGACCAGGCGCCCCCGCCGCGCAGCAACAAGAGGGTGAGCAGGGACAGCACGTAGAAAGGTGCCGATGGGCCGGCGCCGAGCGCCAGCGCGACCAGGTTCGCCGCGATCAGCACGGCAGCGACCGCGGGTGTGGCAACGCCAAAGACAAGGGTGACAGCGAGCGGCCAGGCGATCGCGGCGGGCAACGTCGCCACGCTCGGCATCCAGCCAGGCAAATCGGCGACCGTGTCGCCGGCGAAGGTCCCCGCCGCGACCAACGCCGCGGCCATGAGAATGCGGAGCGCCAGCAGGACCAAGGGCCGGCCGAAGGCGGCAAGCAACGTGCCTGCGCGCCTGAGGATCGCATGTAGCGGCAGCGCCGAGCGCTCGACGCCAGCCTCGAACGCCGCGTCGACCGACAGCGGGCCAGCGCCGACGGTGATAAACCAAAGCAGCAGAGCCACGCAGTGGGCGGGCTCCGCGGAACCCATCGCCAAGGCCGCTGAGCCTGCCTCGATCAGCAGAGGCACTGCCGCAAGCCTGGTCAGCAGGCCCAACGCCAGCAGGCCAGCTGCAGCAACGATCACCGTCGCGGTGACCAGACCGCCGGCGTCCGCGGCCACCCAGACACCCAGCGGACCGTTCGCCGCCAGCAGGCCGACACCGTGGCGCAGGAAGGTCCAAGCGAGCCAGAGGCGCAACGCGAGGTCGACGAGGGGCCACGCAGCGGCGGCCCCGCCACGCCCCATGCGCACAACCCGCCGCAGGCGCTGCGCTAGGCGCGAGTCACCCACCCGGAGGTTGGCGCCCGCCCCGCCCGCGGCCGCGAGCGCGCCGACCGATCGCGTCACAGGAAGGCCCCGATGTCGAAGCTGCTCTCGACGCCGACCTTTTCGATATGCGCGTCGATCCACGCTTCGCCCTGCTTGCGGCCCAATTCGAACAGCCACTCGAGGAAGCGGCGGTCGGCGTTGAGCTTTGAGGAGACGTTCAGCGCGGCGAGTTCTTTCTCTGCCTCGACCATATGCAGGTTAAGGCGCTTGTAGCTATTGAGCTCCAGATCCCCTTTGTCGATCAGCTTGGTGACAAAGGCGATCGCCCGCATCTCGCGCATCAACGAGCTGTTGAACGAAATCTCATTGATGCGGTCGAAGATCTCTTGTGCACTGGTTGGCACTGACTGGATATTGACGGGATTAATCTGCACGATCAAGACGTCACTGGTGTCTGTATTATAGATCAGCGGGAAAATCGGCGGGTTACCCATGTAGCCGCCATCCCAATAAAACTCGCCTGATATCTCCACTGTGTGAAACATAAAAGGAAGACAGGCGGAAGCTAAAACTGCGTTTGGTGAAATTTCACTACCTTTAAATACCTTGATCTTCCCAGTTTTCACATTAGTCGCGCAAAGAAATAGCTTGATCTTGTCATGATCACATTGATCCGCGAGCCAATCGAAATCGATGACGCTCTCAAGTACCTGGCGCAGCGGATTGATGTTCCACGGGTTGTACTGGTAGGGAGAGAGAACGCGGGTCAGATTGTCAAAGAAGAGCCAACTGGGCGAGAAATCCATGTTGCCGACGCTGAACCACCGATCGATCAGGCTTGGTTGGATCGGCGACAGGCGCGCCGCCTCGCTCGTCTTGGTCCAGAACTCCCGAAGCGCGTCGCGGGCGCCCTGCGCGCCGCCGCGCGCCAACCCGTAGGCGACGACGGTCGCATTCATCGCGCCGGCGCTCGCGCCGCAGATGCCGTCGATCTCGAGCCGACCGTCTTCGAGGAGACGATCGAGGACGCCCCAAGTGAAGGCGCCGTGTGCCCCGCCGCCCTGCAATCCGAGATTGATGCGCTTCGGCGCCTCGACCATGTCCTCTCTCCTTGTTATTGCCGAAGCATAGACGGGTTGCGTCGCCGCGGGGTTACCGACGCAGCCTCACATCTTCGTGCCCCCGGAACCACGGATGGGTCGGCCTATTGCGCCGTCCAGCCGCCGTCCATCGCAATCGCCTGGCCGCGGAGCTGATCACCACCGGGTGAACACAGGAAGACGGCAAGATCGCCGAGCTGCTCCGGGGTGACGAATTGATGGCTCGGCTGCTTCTCCGCGAGGAGGTCGCGCGCCTCGTCTTCGAAGGACGTTCCCTTCTCCTCGGCACGCGCCCTGATCTGGGCCTCGACGAGCGGGGTCAACACCCAGCCGGGGCAAATCGCGTTGCAGGTCACCCCGGTCTTGGCGCTCTCCAGTGCCACCACCTTGGTCAAGCCGACGATCGCGTGCTTCGCCGCGACGTAGGCCGCCTTCTCAACGCTCGCCACCAAACCGTGCGCCGAGGCAATGTTGATGATTCGGCCCCAGTTGCGCTCGTACATCTGCGGAATGACCGCTTTGATACCGTGAAACACCGCCGACAGATTGATCGCCAGAATGGCGTTCCACTTCTCGTCCGGGAATTCCTGAATTGGCGCCGTGAACTGAATACCGGCGTTGTTGACTAGAATATCGACACTACCCAGCTCGCGGGTGGCGGCCTCGATCATGCCGCGGACTTCTTCAGGCTTGGACATGTCGGCGCCCGAGTAGGCGACCTCGACGCCGTGCTTCTCGGCCAAGTGCTTACGGGTGGTCTCGATCTCGGCGGCATCGCCGAAACCATTGAGCATGATCCGCGCGCCCGCGCCGGCGAACCGCTCCGCGACGCCAAGGCCGATCCCGCTCGTCGAGCCCGTGACGACCGCCACTTTGCCTTTCAACATGTCCTCTCCTCCGTTAAGGCGGAAAGCGCCGCCAGGGCGGTGTTTGGCATTGGCGCGCAGCGGCAGCAATCCGAAGCGGCACTTCTACACGAGACGCATGACGGGAACGTTACTGGCCGAAGGCGCCGACAATGCACTCTTGAGGCGCCTGAAGGCTGGCGACGAGGCAGCGTACGACGAGCTGGTCCGTGCCTATGCGCCACGTTTGCTCGCAGTCGCTCAGCGCTATGTCGGTGATGCTGCGACGGCAGAAGACTGCGTGCAGGAGGCGTTCCTTTCCGCCTTCCGCGCCCTCGAGAACTTCGAGGGTCGTAGCACGCTCGCGACGTGGCTCCATCGGATCACCGTCAACGCGTCCCTGCAGACGCTTCGACGTCGATCCGCACGCGATGAGATCGACATCGAGCCCTTGCTGCCGACCTTCGACGACGAGGGATTTCTGGACGGCCCGGCGTCCACCGGCGCGGCGGACGCGGAGACCCTCCTGCTCGTTGATGACGTACGTCACACCGTGCGCCGGGCGATCGATCAACTACCCGTGAGCTATCGTAGCATCCTCCTGCTTCGCGACATCGAAGGGCTGTCTGTCAAAGAGGCGGCGGAGATGCTGGAGCTGAGCGAGGCGAATGCAAAGGTCCGCTTGCACCGGGCACGGTGTGCCCTGCGCAAGCTGCTCGAACCCCTTCTCAGCGAAGGATCCGTCTGATGTCGCCGTGGCTGAGAGTGCGACGCCGGATGAAGGCGCTGATGATGCAACACGTCCCAGGGATGATCACCTGCGCCGAGTTCGAGGCGTTCATGCTCGACTATCACGAGGGCGGGCTGACGGATCGGCAGCGCCAGGTGTTCGAGCGGCACATGGCGCAGTGCCCGCCGTGCGCGACCAGCCTCGCGAACTATCGCAAGGCGGTGGCGCTCGGTCAGCAGCTGTTCGCCGATGCTGCCCGGCACGACCCGGCACCGGTCGACGAACGGCTCGTTCAATCCATCCTGGCCGCACGTCGCGCCCAGTGACGTCGTAGCGAGGCCGCGACGTTCGTCGTACAACCTCCGCAGCTTTGCGCTGTAGGAGGGAGCGTCGATGTCGAAGAGCCTGGCTTGGAGTCTGTGTATCGCGCTGGCGCCGCTGCCTGCCGCCGCAACGACGCTAACGATCCTCCACAACAACGACGGCGAGAGCCGTCTGCTGGCGCCGGCCGATGCCGCCGGGCGTGGCAGCCTCCAAGCCTTCCTGGCGACGTTGCGCGCGGCGCGGACGGTTGCCGAGGGCCACGCCGACGCGGTCCTCGCCGACTCGTCGGCCGACAACAACCACGCCGGTCCCATCTACCAAGCGAGCCTCGACAGCGTCGCCCGGAACGGAACGTTCTTCGACAGCGAGGCGCTGAGCCTGGTCGGTTACGACGCCGTCGCGCTGGGTAACCACGACTTCGATTTCGGTCCCGAGATCCTAGCCGAGTTCATGCCAACCGTGATCGGTGCCGACGGCGAGCCCGTTCCCTATCTCTCCGCGAACCTCGCCTTCGCCGAGACGAGCCCCCTCGCCCCGCATGTCGCCTCCGGCCAGTTGCGCCAGAGCGTCGTCGTTGAGCGGGGCGACGTTCGCGTCGGCGTGGTCGGCGGCATCACCGACGATCTACCGCGGATCTCCACGCCCGGCGCCGGCACCGAGGTGAGCCCGCTTGCCGCATCGATGCAGGCGGAGATCGATCGACTGAGCGCGGATGGCGTCGACAAGATCGTCGTTATCAGCCACGCGCAGTCCATCATGGCCGACCTTGAGGCGATCATCCCGACGCTCCGCGGCGTCGACGTCTATGTCGCCGGCGGCGGCGACGAGCTGCTGACCTCGACCGGCCGCGTTGATGCCGACGGCAACGACCTGTTCGGGCAGACGCGGTTCGGTGACTATCCGCAGATGGCTGTCGATGCCGACGGCCGTCCGGTCGTGGTCGTGACGACACCCGGCGAGTACCGCTACGTCGGCATGCTGACGGTGCGCTTCGATGACGAAGGCGAGGTCGTCGGCGCCACCGGCGGCACGCTCGTCGCAGACCCGGCCCGCTTTGGCGCCGCCGAGGATGCCGAGTCGCTCGCGGCAGAGGTCGAGAAGGCAGTGGACGCGTTCGCCGCGCGCGAAATCGGTGTCAGCGAGGTACCGCTGAATGGGCTCCGCGGCGATGTCCGCACCCGGCAGACCAATCTCGGCTCGCTCGTCGCCGACGCGCTCGCCGCCGAGGCCAGGCGCGCCTTCGCCGACCGCATCGACGACCCGCTCGTCGCGTTCCAGAATGGCGGCGGGATCCGCAACAACTCGATCATGCTGACAGCAGCGGCGCCGACGAGCCCCGTTGCCTTCACCGAGCTCCAGGCCTTTGAAGCGGTACCGTTTCCCAACTTCGTCGCGCTGATCGAGGACTTGAACGCGAGCGCCCTAAAGGCCACGCTCGAGCACGCGGTAAGCGCCGTCGAGCAGACGCGCGGTCAGTTCCTCCAGGTTGCCGGGCTGCGCTTCGCCTTCGATCCTGCGCGGCCCGCGGGCGACCGCGTCATGGAGGCGACACTAGCGGATGGCACAGCGCTCGTCCGTGATGGCGAGGTGGTTGGGGACGCGCGGGTTGATGTCGCGACCGTCGATTTTCTGGCAGGCGGCGGCGACGGCTTCGACACCTTCGCCGACCGGATGATCTCGCGCGGCACCGTCAGCCAGCAGCAGGCCCTCGCCCGCTTCGTCCGCGAGGACTTGGCCGGCCGGATTGCCGCGGCCGACTACGGCGAGGCGAGCGCTGCCCGGATCGAGGTGCGCTGAGCCGGGTTGCTGAGCGAAACTTGGCAAGGGCGGCGCGGCGCTCAGGCGATCCGCCAGCGCACGGTTTCGCCGGCCAGATAGGGCCTGACCGCCGCGTCGTCGCCGGCGACCGCCATCTCGACCGGCGGCTGCCACGGCTCCTCGACCAGGGCGAGGCTGCCGTCGTTCGGGGGCAGACCGTAGAAGCGCGCGCCGAAGCGGCTGGCGAAATCGCCGAGCCGATCCAGACAGCCCATGTCGTCGAACTCGCGGGCGTAGGCCTCAAGCGCGACAGGTGCTGAGAAGACGCCGGCACAGCCGCACGCGCTCTCCTTGGCGTGGCGCGGGTGCGGCGCGCTGTCGGTGCCGAGGAAGAACTTGGGCGAGCCGGCCGCAACCACCCGCCGGATCGCCTCGCGGTCGGCGCGGGTCTTCAGGATCGGCAGGCAGTAGAGGTGCGGACGCACGCCGCCGACCAGCATGGCATTGCGGTCGTGGGCGAGGTGCTGTGGCGTGACGGTGGCCGCGAGCCGCTCGTCGGCAGCCTCGACGAAGGCCACACCGTGCGCTGAGGTGACGTGCTCGAGCACGATTCGCAGCGCCGGAAAGTCGCGCCTAAGCGGGGCCAGGATCTCGTCGACGAAGACGGCCTCGCGATCGAAGACGTCGACGTCCGCACGCGTCACCTCGCCGTGGATGCAAAGCACCATGTCGATCCGTTGCATCCGCTCGAGCACGGCCGCGATGCGGCGAACGTCGGTAACGCCCTGGGCGGCGTTCGTGGTCGCGTGCGCCGGATAGAGCTTGGCGGCCGTGAAAACGCCGTCCGCGTGCCCGGCGGCCAGGTCGTCAGGCGCGGTGTCGTCGGTGAGATAGGCGGTCATCAGCGGCTCGAAGCTCGCGCCTTCCGGCAGCGCGGCGCGGATGCGCTCGCGGTAGGCGCTCGCGTCCGCCGCGGTCACCACCGGCGGCACCAGATTCGGCATGACGATCGCGCGCGCGAACCGGCGGGTGGTGTGCGGCAGGACAGCGCGCAGCATGGCGCCGTCGCGGAGATGCAGGTGCATGTCGTCCGGCATCGGCAGGCTCAGCGTGCGCGCCATGACTTCCTCCTTGCCCCGCCTCGCCCAACGGTGCCATCCACGTACCCCAAGGATTTGCGGCAGCTTGCGGCGCAAACGCGTGCGGCGCTGCCTCTTCGAAGGTGGTGTCGATGACGAGCCCAACTACCTCCGAGCGGGTCGCGCGCACGCTTTTGGAGATCGACGCGGTGCGCTTTCGCCCCGAGGCGCCCTTCACGCTGGGCTCGGGGCGAAGCTCACCGGTCTTCGTCGACTGTCGACGGCTGATCGGCTTCCCCCGAGCGCGCGCCCGCGTCATGGATCTCGCCCTGTCGACGCTTGCCGACGAGATCGGCAGCGAAGCCTTTGATGCGGTCGCCGGCGGCGAAACGGCGGGCATTCCGTTCGCCGCCTGGCTCGCCGACCGGCTGATGCTGCCGATGTTGTATGTCCGCAAGACGCCCAAGGGCTTCGGTCGCAACGCCCGGATCGAGGGCCGGCTCGCTGAGGGGCAACGCGTCCTCCTCGTCGACGACATCGCGGCCGACGGCACCGCGAAACTCGCCTTCGTCGACGCCTTGCGCGAGGCGGGCGCCCATGTCGCCCACGTCCTCGTCATCGTCGATTTCGACCTCTTCCCCGAGAGCCGCACCGCGGTCGCCGGGGCCGGCATCACCGTCCACCGGTTGGCGACCGTCGCCGACATTCTGGCCGTCGCCCGCCGCGACAACAGCCTGCCGCCGAGCGTGATCGCGGGCATCACCGCGTTCCAAGCGGCGCCGTCGCCGTGCTCGCCGGCTGGTTGACCTAGTCTTAGGCAGCCGCGCTTTCGAGCGCCCATTGCATAGGCACTGCGACTGCCCTTTGACGCCCGAAAACCGCGCTCTGGCCCAAGTTTCGAGTTGGCACGGTTCTCGCTAGCCTGAGGTTGACCCTGTGAAGGGTGCCACCCAGCAGGAGCTCCGCGGCTCCTCATTCCGCCCGCCGGCTCTCCTCCCTGCCGGCGGGCGTTTTGTCGATAGT
>CAYUKE010000050.1:0-13547 GCA_964445185.1 uncultured Geminicoccaceae bacterium | reverse complement strand
ACACACCATATAGTAGATCGGGAAGAGCGCGCGGACGAAACGTCCGGCGGCGTCAGCCGGCAAGACGCGAAAGATGACCGGCGCGATACCCCCGGAGAAGAACAGCATCACGCCGAGGGCGGCGCTCGCCATGATCAGGGCTAAGCCAGAAAGGTCGAACATGAGCGGAACGTAGCGGTGGTCGCCGCACGATCCAGCGACAGGGTGCCGCCCTTCGATGCGCTTCGGAGCGGAGCGCGGCCGTTGCCCGGTCGGCAGCGTTGTCGTCGGCGCCTCCGCCTGTCATGACCTCCTCGCCGCCTTGATGGAGATCCGTTCGTGATTCGTCGCCTCTACGACTGGACGATGGCTCAGGCTGAAAAGCCCTACGCCGTCCGCTTCCTCGCCTTCATCTCCTTTATCGAGAGCTCGGTCTTCCCGATACCTCCGGACGTGCTGCTGGTGCCGATGGTGCTCGGCGCGCGCGCCCGGGCGTGGTTCTACGCTGCCGTGTGTACAGCCGCGTCGGTGCTCGGCGGCCTTGCCGGCTACCTCATCGGCGCCTTTCTCTTCGAAGCGATCGGCGAGCCCGTTCTCGAGTTCTACGGGTACGCCGAGAAGTTCGTCGACTTCGAGATGCGCTACCAGGAATGGGGCGCTTGGATCGTCTTCTTTGCCGGCCTCACCCCCTTTCCCTACAAGGTGATCACGATCGCATCCGGCGCCTTCCATCTCGATATCCTGACGTTCATCATTGCCTCCATCCTCTCCCGCGGCCTGCGCTTCTTCGTCGTCGCCGGCCTGCTCTGGCAGTTCGGGCCGCCGATACGCAGCTTCATTGAGAAGAACCTCGGATGGCTGACAGTCCTGTTTTTCATCCTGCTGTTCGGGGGTTTCCTGGCGATTCGCTACATCTGAGGTCATACATGCTCGAGCGCGCCACCTTGATGACCCTCCTTGCCGGCTCGATCGGCGCGCTCGGCTTGGCCCTGTTCGTCGAGCACGGTCGGGGCTACGCGCCGTGCGCGCTCTGCACGCTTGCGCGCTATCCTCATGCGGCGCTGATCGTGTTGGCGCTGGTCGCGCTCTACTACCGCCGCGAACGCCTCGGGCTGGCCGGTGCGGCGCTGGCGCTCGCCGTCGCCTTCGCGATCTCCCTCCGGCATGTGGGCATCGAGCACGCTTGGCTGCCGCTCAGCGACGGGTGCCAGGTGCAGAGCGACGGTCTCGACCTCGACAGCCTCCGCGACAGGCTCTTCGTGCAGACGCAACCGACCTGCGATCAGCCCGGCCCCGCTTGGTTCGGCTTCTCGATGGCGCAATGGCATCTGCTAGCGGCGCTCGCCGCGAGCGCGCTAGCCACCGGCGTGCTCAGCGTCGGGGGTCGGCGAAGCTGACGACGCCGGACCGTAGACGCGCGACGGCCGTGATCGCGCACGCGAGGGCGAACGCGCCCGCGAGCCATGGAAACGCCATGGGAAAAGCGCACATCGCGAGCAGAACGAGCGCGGTCTCCGTACCCTCGGCGAGCCCACCCAGATAGAAGATCGTCTTTCGCCCGGTTCGCTGGGTCGCAAGCCCGCGCTTCTCGGCGAAGATCGCGTACGCGAGGAAGGTTGACGCCGTGCCGACGAACGCGAAGAGCAAGATGGCGGCCCAAAGCGCGTTGCGCGCCGGATCGGCGAGCGCAAAGGCGGCCGGGATTGCCGCGTAGACGATGAAGTCGAGCGTGATGTCGAGGAACGCGCCACGATCGGTCGGACCGGCGGCGCGGGCGACGGCCCCATCGAGGCCGTCGAGCAGCCGGTTCAGGACCAGGAGCGCGAAGCCGAGCCAGTAGGCCTGCAGCGCGACGGCCAGCGCTGCGCCGAGGCCGGCAGCGAACCCAGCCACGCTAAGGTGGTCGGCAACGACACCGCGTGTCGCCAGCCCGGCGCCGACCGCGTCCAGCCATCCGTCGATGTTGCGGCGGACCCAAGGGTCGAGCACGCCCGTCAACCGTTCCTGAGGAAAACGCCGTCGAACTGGAGCTGGCGCCGGAGCTTGCCATCGAAGTAGCCCGGCAGGACGAGGCCAAGCGCGAACCCGAGGCTCTCGAGGCGGCGGCAGACTTCGAGGTAGGACGCCTCGCCCTGATAGACGGGCGCCAACGGGAGCTCGAGCTGCAAGCCCGCGATGAACGGCCAGAGCCCGCCGACGCCGTCGAGGACGATGGCCTCTGCGCCTTGCACGTCGATCTTCAAGAACAGCCGCTCGCCGGGCTCAGGCTGAACGAGGTCCGCGAGCGGACGCACGTCGACCTCGATCGTCTCGACAATCGCGGAGGTCGGCGACAGTCGTTCGAGCAGCGCCGTCTGCGGGAGCAACGAGCTCATATCGCTCTCGGCCGAGCGCTGCAGCTGCGCGCGGCCGGCTTCGGCGGCCACAGCGACCGCCGGCGCGATCGACCAGGCGGCATCGTCGGCGCTCGCCTGCCCCAGCTCTGCGTGCAGGTCCGGCAACGGCTCGAACGAGAGGATGCGGCCCGCGTAGCCCGCCTTGCGCAGGCGCCGTGCGTACTGCCCGGTATTGGCGCCGACATCGAGTACGCGGTCGATGCCCGCGCCCTCGAGGGCAAGGACGAGCTGCCGGCGGAGGTCCTTCGGCTTCTCGCTCAAGGCAGCAGGTCGCGCGCCGGCGCGAACACCTCGATCGCCGTCGGCACGCCGCGCACGCCGTGACGTCCAAGCGCCCGGGTCGGTCGACCGGAGGCTCGCGCGGCCGCCTCCGAAAGGACGAACGGCTCGGAGAGATCACGTGCTAGCTGCTGCAGCCTGGAGGCGAGGTTGACCGCCGGCCCGATGACCGTGAAGTCCAAGCGCGACGCCGTGCCGATGTTGCCGTAGGCGACGGGCCCGAGGTGCAGACCGAGCCCGCAGCCGATTTCCTCGTCGCCGGTTTGCCGGATCTCGGCGTTCAGCTCGGCGAGACGGTGAAAGCCGTCCACGGCCGTGTCGAAGGCGCGCGTGGCCGCGTCTTCCGGCCCGCGTTCGACGGGAAAGATGGCGAGAATACCATCGCCGATGAACTTCAGAATCTCGCCGTCATGGGCCTCAATGGCTGCGCCGAAAGCGTCGAAGAAGCGGTTTAGCCGGTCAATCACCCGCGTCGACGCTGTCCGTTCCGTGAAGCTCGTGAAGCCGCGCATGTCGATGTAAATCAGCGCGGCGTCGATGGTCTCGGTGTCGCCGCGCCGGATCCGGCCGTCGAGCACCTGAGTGCCCGGCCGCCGTCCGAGATAGGTCTCGGCGATGTTACGGCCCATGCGACGGACGACACGGATCTCCGCGGCCATCGCCAAGAACGGACGGAGGCGGTTGATCTCAAGCAGCTCGTCGGTCCGCCAGCCACCGGGCCGCTTCGTGCTCCAGCTCGAGGCGATGCGCTGACCGTTCGAGAACGGCAGCGGCAAAGCGGCGTAGTCGGTGAAACCCTGGGCGCGGAGGTCCTCGTAGATGCTGAAGCTGTCAGCCGGCAGCGGCAACTCCAAGCGCTGGCGAAGCGCCTCCGCCCCTTCGAAAAGCTCGCGGACCGGGCTGTTGCGGAAGGCCTCCGAGTTCATCGCCTCGTGGCCGACGCGCACCAGCTGCACCTCCGGCGCGTCGGGAAACCAGCGGACCGCGACCGCCCGGAACTGAGGATGCAGCGCGAGCAGATGCAGCGTCGCCCGGTCCAACGGCAGACCGTCGGCGCGCAGACGCTCGCAGACCCCGCCGTAGACGTCCTCAAGAAACCGAAGCTCCAAAGCCTCGTCGGTCAACCATGCCAGCGCTCGGTCGGCGACCCCGGTCAAATTGCGTCGCCCTTGGCCAGCTCGGCCCGCGCCGCGGTCAAGGCCTGAGTCGTGACATGCAGCCTGGCGGCAAGCTCCGACATGATCTCGATGCCGACTTGGGGAAACTGGGTCACCAGATGAAAAAAACCGTCCTTCGAAATGCGCAACGTGACCAGGTCGGTCTCCGCGCGCACGGTCGCGGTGCGGGGGATATCGCAGAGGATGGCGATCTCGCCGACAATGTCGTTGCGGCCGATCCGGGCGACCTCGACCGGGCCGTGCGACGTCGCCACGATCACCGCGGCGTCGCCGTCCAACACGATGTAGGCAGCATCGCCGACGTCGCCCTCCTCGAAGAGCGTATCGCCCGCAAGAAAGTTCAGCCGCTCGCTGGTGAAGGCGAGCAATTTGAGCTTGGCCGGCTCGATCTTGGCGAACAGCTTGATCGCCTTGAGCACCTGAACGTCGTCGTTGAGACTCATGATCGGCTATGCTCCAAAGCGGGATCGGCTCAAGAGGCGGCCCGACCGTGCGTCAGGTCCGTCGGCTCCGTCGCTTCGGTGGCCACGACCGTTCCCTTTTCCAGCCGAACAACGACATCAAACGCGTCATTCCAGTCATCGTGGGAGTGCGCCCAAATGACGCTGCGCCCCTGCATGGCCTGGAGCAATCCGTCACGCAGTCGCTCCTGCTCCTGACGATCGAACACCGCGGTCGAGTCGTCGAGGACCAGGATGTCGGGCTGGCGCAGTAGCGCCCGGCCGAGCGCCAGCTTCTGGCGTTGCTGCAGCCCGAGCCGAATGCCACCGACACCGGCTTCGGCGCCGAGGCCAACCTCCACGATCGCTTGGCGGAGATCCATCTCCTCGATGATCTCGGCCATCTGCGCGTTCACCGTCAGGTCCGCATTTGCCTGATCGGCGACGATCCGGCCGAACAGGATGTTGTCCTGAAGCGAGGCGCCACGATTGAACTGGCCCGGGTCGAAGAAGTCGATCTTGCCACGATCGGCATCGGGTAGGGTCGCCTGCAGACGCTTGCGCGCCTCGACGAGCCGAACCTGCAGCGCCTCATCCAGCACGCCGAGCCGGTGCCGTGCCGTGATGAGCTTCATAGGCAGGGCGAGCAGCCGCTCGGCATCGGCACCGTCCGGCAGCGTCGCGGCTTCCGTGGCGTCAACGCGACCGAGCAACGCTTGGTAGTCGGGCAGGTCGTCGGCACCGATGAAGCTGAACCGTCGATAATATTCGTGATCTGCTGGCAAGTCCGCAAACAGCTCAACCATGGTCTGCGCCATCGCGTGCCCGACCCGGCGGAGCTCGCCGTCGAGGCCGGTCTCGCGCAGGATGCGGCGGACGAAGGCGTTGTGCGGCAAGCGCTCAATATCGTAGGCAGGGTCAAGGGGAGTTCCGAAGAGGAGGTTCTCCGCCAACGTCGCGTTCTGGTTGTAGCGATCCGGATCGAATGCCTCGACGGTGCGACCGAGGCGGGGATCGGCGGCCCGGCGCTCGGCGAAAAGCCGTCGCGCGTCGACGATACGGCCCACCACCGTCGGCGCGGTCTCCGGGTCGACGGTACCGCGCAGCCCGAGCCCATACACGTCGCGATCAAGGCGAACGCTACGCAGAACCTCGCCGATGCGGCGCTCGAGGCCGGCTTCGTCGGAGACGCCGGCAGCGCCGTAATCGATCCAGTCGGCGCTGCTGTCGAAGGGCGAATTGGCGCTGGCGAGCGCCTCCATCTGGTCCCGCGCGGTGCGGCGATGGCCGCCTTCAGTGTCGCGCAGTGGTCGCCGCTTGAGCCCGAACGCGAGATTATCGCGGAGCGATCCCTGAAAAACCTGAGCGGGGTTGCCAACATACGCCAGGTGTGCGCCGAGCGCCGCCTCCGAAAGGCGGCTCACGTCGTGGTCGCCGATGGTAATCGAGCCGGATTGCAGTGGGACGAGGCCCGCGAGCGCCCGCAGCAGGTCGCTCTGCCCCGAGTTGGCGGGGCCTAGGAAAGCCACGTGGGCCGGCAAGGCCAGCTTCAGCGAGGCGCCGTCGAGTCGAACGCCGTCAAGATCGGCGACCGTCGCCGAGCGCACCGCAAGATCCCCTTTGAGGTCGACCTCACCGCTGTCGACACCCGGCTCCTCGGCCGGACGCAGGCCGGCCGGCTCGAACTGCGCCACGACCTGATCGTACTTGATCGCCGCGTCCCACATCATCTGATAGTAGGTGAGCAGTTCCTTCCACGGGCTGGTCAGCTTCTCGTGCGCCGCCACGATCGCAAGAATGGCACCGATGGTCAAATCGCCCTGCAGGACAAGTATCCCACCAATCGAATAGAACAAGAACGGCGCCAGCTGTGCGAGAAAATTATTGAGGAACTTAATGAAGAACTTCTTGCGGAAGATCGACATGCGAATGAAGAAGACGCGTCCGAGTTCGTCGGCGAAACGACTGGCTTGAAACGTGCCTCCGGCGTTGGCGCGGATGTCGTCGGCGCCGGCCGCCGTTTCCCCGATGCGCTCGGCCAGCACGCGGACGCGCCGGACACGCTCCTTGCCGAGATTGTTCACCTGCCGCTGCAGGCGCGGAATGATCAGTATCTGGACCGGATAGAGGGCGATGGCGGCCAAACCCATGAGCGGGTTCTGGACGAACATGAACAGCAGAATGGTCAGCAGCATGCCGCCCTGGTAGGCAGGCAGCGAGTACGCGTCGCCGATGAAGCCGCCGAGCGGCTCGACCTCGGCGTTGATCATCTGCACGAGCTGACCCTGGCTCATCATCCGGAAATGCGTCGGCGGAAAGCGCAGGACCCGGCCGTAGAGCTCGTAGCGAAGCCGGCGCAGCATTCGCTCGCCGACAATGCCCTTGTAGACGTTGATGACGTATTTGAAGCCGCCGTTGATGACGACGAGCACCAGGAAGAACAGGCACAACGCCATCAGGTAGTCGATGCGGTCAAGCTGCATGCCCCAAAGCGTGCGCGGGCCAGCGCCACCGCCCAGGGCGTCGTCGATGATCCGCTTGGGAAGCTCAACCCACAGGTAGAAGAACGGCAGCGACACCAACGTCAGCGCGAGGATGGAGAGCTGGTGTCGCCAGCTATAGGCACGGACGTAGCCGAAGATGGTCTTCGGCATGGTGGATCCGGACAGGCCGACCTCAGGCCGCGAGTGGCTTGTAGGCGGTTCCGTGCTCACGGACACGCGCGGCATCCGGGTGGCTCATAGCAAGGTAACGGCGACCACAGTACTTGCAGACGACCTCACCCGCGCGCCCCAGCGTCATGTACTCCATGGGGTGCCCGAGCGCGCCACCGCCCCCGTCGCAAGCGACGTCCCGCGCCGTCGTCAGCACGACCTCGCGATCGTCCAACAGGTAAAAAGCTTCGCTTGCCGGCATATCGCTCCTCTCCTCGCTTGCCGCGACACTTTAGCGGAGCGAACGTCGCCCACAACCCGGCCGCAGAAGCCAACGCCCGTCAACCGCGCCGAGACACCCGCATGAACGCGATCGTGAGCGACGCCGCGCTAAGCTTACGCCACCTCAAGAAGATCTACCGCGGCAGAAGCGGCGCACCCGAGAAGGAAGCGCTCAGCGGCATCGACCTCGATGTGCCGCGCGGCTGCATCTTTGGCCTCCTCGGACCGAACGGTGCCGGCAAGTCGACACTCATCAACATTCTCGCCGGCCTCGTCACCAAGACCGCGGGGGCCATCCGCATCTGCGGCATCGACCCGGACCGCAACCCACGGCGGTCCCGCCGGGCTATCGGCGTCGTCCCGCAGGAGTTGAACCTCGACGCCTTCTTCACGCCTCGCGAGGCACTCGAGCTGCAGGCCGGGTTATACGGCGTGGCGCCACGCCAGCGGCGCACCGACGAGATCCTTGCGAAAGTCGGTCTCGCCGACAAGGCCGACGCCTACGCGCGTTCGCTCTCCGGCGGCATGCGGCGGCGCCTGCTGGTCGCCAAGGCGCTGGTCCACAGCCCGTCGGTCGTCATTCTCGACGAGCCGACGGCCGGGGTGGACGTCGACCTGCGGCGCCAGCTTTGGGCCTACATGCGCGAACTCAACGAGCGCGGCGTCACCGTCGTTTTGACGACGCATTACCTCGAGGAGGCGGAGGCGATGTGCGACCATATCGCCATCATCGACCGCGGCCGGCTGGTGGCCGTCGACACCAAGACGAACCTCGTCGGACGGCTCGACGAGAAGACTCTGACCCTGACGCTGACCGAGCGACCGGCCGCCGTTCCGACAACCCTCACCGCCCTGGGTGCTGTCCTCGACGGGGACGGTCGGATCGTCGTTCGCTACCAGCCAAGCCGGCTCCGCGTCGACACGATCATCGAGGCGACACGTCAAGCCGGCCTCACCATCGCCGATCTGGCGACGGCCGAGGGGCACCTCGAGGAAGTCTTCGTCAAGCTCACGCAGGGAAGCTGACCCGCAGCCTCAACCTGCCGAATTGCTTTGGCGCGGTCGTGAGCCTGCGCTATACCCCGTCGGCCCGCGCCCGTAGCTCAGGGGATAGAGCGTTGGTCTCCGGAACCAAAGGTCGGAGGTTCGAATCCTCCCGGGCGCACCACAGTCCCCTGTAGCATCATCGCTTTACCTCCTCAGACTTTGCGCTTAACGACAGCTGCGTTCACCTCGGCTTAAGGGACGCGGTCGTGTGGCGTCATCTCTTCGTTCTCTTCGCGGTGCTTGTGCTCGTCTCGCCGGCGACCGCGCAGGAGCAATCACAGAATACAATCACGGTAACGCTTCCGGGCGAACTCGACCCGACCGTTCGTGCGGAGGTGTTGGAGGCCCTCGGTGCCGCGGGTGCCGCAGTGGAAGAGCTCGCGCCAACGAGCGCTGAGCTCGGCTGGCAGCAGCGTTACGCCTACGCACTGGATGCGGCGCTCGCCGCCAACGCTGACGTTCCGGCGTTGCTCGGGGTCTACTGGGCGCGGCTCGGGGGCGTTGGCGGCTTGGTCGGCGTCCTGATTTCCCTCGCGATTGGCCTGATCGGCTGGGCCGCGGTCCAGCGCGCCTGCACGCCCAAGACCGGACCAGCCGAGACGGATCGGCCGCGCTTTCGAACCCGGCTCCGCTGGGCCTTGCGGTACGCCGTGGGTGACGTCCTCGGGATTCTAGCCTTCTTCGGGCTGAGCTTCGCCGTCGGCTATCTGCTGTTGCCGACCACGCCCCCGGCCGGGCGGCTCACCGTCGAGGGCGTCGCCCAGATGGTCGTCGAAGTGCTGGTTTACGTCGCCATCTTTCGCATGGTGACAAACCCCGCCGACAACCGGGCGCGCCTGGCCCCGCTCGACGAGGCAGAGGCCCGCCTCGTCTGGCGTGCCGCGCTGACGGTCGTGTGCATCAACTTTTTCTTCAGGGTCTACGGCGCGGTGGTCGTGGCGTTGGCCGAACGTCCCCTGCAGGCGGCAATCACGTTGATCGCCGTGGAGATCCTCGTCACCGCGACGCGGATCTGGTTCTTCTGGCGCGTACGCAGACCAATCCGCGGGCTCATCGAACACAGCTTCGGCAACGGTCGCGGCGCTCCGCAGCCGCCTCTCATCGGCTGGCTCGCGCGATCCTGGGTCGGGATCTTCGTAGGCCTGTCGTTGGCCCGGCTCGCTGTCGTCGCTTCCGGCGAGCTAACGTCCGCAACCGAGAGCGCTGTCGCCGATACAGCTTACGCCGTGGCCGTATTCCTACCTTTCGTCATCGGCGGGATCGGCGCGTGGTTCGATGATCGTGAACCGACAGCCGCGGGAAATGGGGGCGCAACCGTCGCCAACGGCGCCAGCGCGCTGATCCAAGGCACCGTGCTTGTCGTGGGCATCATCTTCATCATGCGCGCCTGGGGCATCAGCCCGTTTGCCGGCGAGGATGGCGACGCGCTCGATCACATCGCCAGCGCCGTCTTTCAGGCGACCGGGGCCGTGGTCGTCGGTTGGGCGCTGTGGCGCGGCGTGCGGACCTTCCTCGACCAGTACGCACCAAAGTCCGACGCGGCGGAGCTCGACGACGACAGCATGGGCAAGACCGGGTCTCGCATCGACACGCTCGTTCCGGTCTTCCGCAGCGCCGCGCTGGTCGTCATCGTCGTGGTCTCCACCCTCACGGCACTCGCCGCTCTCGGCATCAACATTGGGCCGCTGCTCGCGGGCGCCGGTGTGGTCGGCCTCGCCGTCGGCTTTGGCGCGCAGACGCTCGTCAAGGACGTGATTACCGGCATCTTCTATCTCGTCGAGGATGCGTTCCGCGTCGGCGAATACATCGAGACCGAAGCTGGCAAGGGCGTTGTCGAGAAGATCTCGCTGCGCACCGTCCGCCTGCGCCACCACCGCGGTCCGGTCTACACCATTCCCTTCGGCACGATCGGGACGGTGCAGAACCACAGCCGCGACTGGGTCAAAATCAAGATCATGCTGCGCGTCCCCTTCAGCGCCGACATCGAGAAGGTGCGCAAGCTGATCAAGGCGGTCGGCATCGGCATGATGGACGAGCCGGAACTCGCCGCCAGCATCATCTCGCCGGTCAAGTCGCAGGGCGTGCTCGAGGTCGACGACTCGGCGATCGTCATCGGCGTCAAGTTCATCTGCAAGCCGGGCGAACAGTTCGTCATCCGGCGCGAGGCCTACGCGCGCATCAAGAAGGCGTTCGCGGAGAACGACATCGACTTCGCGCCGAAGCGGGTCATCGTCGAGGCCGACGCCGAGGGCGGGGCGGCGGCGCGCGCCGGCGCCGCGGCGGCCGCGGCGGCGCACATGGCGGATGCCGGCGTGGACGCGGAGACCTAGCCGCCGGTATCGCCGGGTCACTTGGCGCTGCCGGCCCTGGCCCCGCGCGTGTTGCGGCGCTAAGAGCAAGCAACGCGCCAAGAAGCGCGACGGCAAGGGAGGTGGCGCGATGGACGACGACTTGGACCTAAGGCGCCAAGAACTCTTCGACACGCTGGGCGGCGAGCTTCGTGATCGGCTGAGCGGTGGCGATGCGGATCGCGCCGAGCGTTTCGTGCGCCTGTACTATGAGGGTGCGGCAGCGCGGGATTTGCTGTCGATGGATCCGCTGGACCTCTACGCCTCCGCTCTCGACCATCATCGCCTCGCGCGGCAGCGGCCCCGCGGCGCAACGTGCCTGAAGGTGTTCAACCCGGATCTCGAGCAGGACGGCTGGCATTCGACCCACACCGTGGTCATGATCGTGACCGACGACATGCCGTTCCTGGTCGACAGCATTACCGCGGCCCTGAACCGCCGCGGCCTCGCTATTCACTTCCTGGTCCATCCGATCCTCACCGTCCGCCGCCTCCCAGACGGCACCCTGGAAGACGTGGCGCCCGCGGACGACGATGCCGACGAGAGCTTCATGCGCTTCGAGGTGGATCAGCTGGGCGAGGCCGACCAGCTGTCTGAGCTCACGGCAACCCTCGAGACCGTGCTCGACGACGTCCACGCAGCGGTGGCCGACTGGGGCGCGATGCGGACGCGGCTCGTCGAGGCCGGCGAAGACCTCGCGCCGGCACGGCCGAGCATTGGCGACGAGGCGACCGACGAGATTCTGGCCTTCCTCCACTGGCTCGCCGAAGCCCACTTCACCTTCGTCGGCTACGGCCGCTACGACCTCGTGCGTCGCGAGGACGGCCTGCACCTCAAGCGCGATCGCGGGCAGGCGCTCGGCATCATGCGACGCCTGCAGCAGGCACCGTCCCAGGCCTTCGAGCATTTGCCGCGCGACATCCGCGAGCGCGCCGCCGATGCGGGCGAAGCGCTGATCCTGACCAAGGCGAACACCCAGTCGACGGTGCACCGCAACACCTATCTCGATTACATCGGTGTGAAGCGGTACGCGCCCGACGGCTCCGTGATCGGCGAGCATCGGTTCCTCGGCCTGTATACGGCCAGCGCCTACAACCGCTCGCCTGAGGACATCCCGCTCCTCCGGCGGAAGGTGCGGCGCCTGGTCCAACGTGCCGGCCTTCCCGCTCGCTCGCACGACGCCAAGGCGCTGTTGAACATCATCGAGACCTACCCGCGCGACGAGCTGTTCCAGGCCGATGAGGACACGCTGGCGCGGATCACCCGCGAGGTTCTCCACCTCCACGATCGCCAGCGGCTGCGCCTGTTCATCCGTCACGACCCTTTCGGGCGGTTCGCCGCCTGCCTGGTCTACGTTCCGCGCGAGCGCCACAGCACCGACGTCCGCCGCCGCTTCGAGGCGACGCTGAAGGCAGCCCTCGGCGGCACCGACGTGCAGTTCGAGACACGCCTCGGCGAGGACGTGCTCGCGCGCATCCTTTTCATCATCCGCGTGCCGCCTGGGCAACGACTCGGCGAGATCGACGTCGATGCGCTCGAGGGAGAGCTCGCCGAGCAGTCGCGGACGTGGACGGACCGCCTGCTCAGCGCGCTGGTCGAGGCCGAGGGTGAGGCCGACGGGCATCGACTGTTCCAGATCTACGGCTCGGGCCTGCCGGCGGGCTACCAGGAGGGGCTCGTCCCGCGCCTCGCCGTGCCGGATCTCCGCCACGTCGACCATGTCGCCTCGGGCGCCATCCCGCTCGCCATGAGCCTCTACCGATCGATGGCGCCCGGCTCGGAGATGTTGCGGTTCAAGCTATACCGCGCCGACCAGAAGGTGCCGCTCGCGACCGTCCTGCCCGTGCTCGCCAACATGGGGCTCACCGTCGTCGACGAGCAGCCCTACCGGATCAAGAACGCGAGCGGCCGTGACTTTTGGCTGCACGACTTCGGCATGTGCATGACGCGGGGCACGGCGCTCGCGCTCGACGAGGTTCGCGATCTCTTCCAAGACGCCTTTGCCGCCGTCTGGCGCGGCGAGGTCGAGGACGACGGCTTCAACCGGCTCGTGCTGTTGGCCGGCCTCGGCGCCCGCGACGTCCAGATCCTTCGCGCCTACTGCCGCTACATGCTGCAGATCAAGATCCCGTTCAGCCAAGCCTATATCGAGGACACGCTCGCCCATCATCCCGACATCGCTCGAAGCCTGACGGCGCTCTTCCGCGCACGCTTCGATCCGGCGCGCGATGGCAATCGGGAGAGCGAGGTCGAGGTGCTGGTCCGCACGATCGGCGAGCAGCTCGACGCGGTCGCCGTCCGCGATGAGGACATCATCATACGCGCCTACCGCGAGGTCATCCTGGCGACGCTGCGCACCAACGCCTTCCAGACCGACGGTGACGGCAAGATCAAACCTTGGCTGTCGCTCAAGCTGGCGCCAAACGGCATTCGCCTGATGCCCGAGCCGCGCCCCGCCTTCGAGATCTTCGTCCACGGGGTCCGCTTCGAGGGCGTGCATCTGCGCGGCGGCAAGGTCGCCCGCGGCGGCCTTCGCTGGTCGGACCGGCGCGAGGACTTCCGCACCGAGATCCTCGGCCTGATGAAGGCGCAGCAGGTCAAGAACAGCATCATCGTGCCGGTCGGCGCCAAAGGCGGGTTCGTGCTCAAGCGTCCGCCCGCGGGTGATCGCGACGCGCTGCAGCAGGAGGGTGTCGCCTGCTATCGCATGTTCCTCAGCGGCCTGCTCGACGTTACGGACAACCGAGTAGGAGGCCGCATCGTCCCGCCGGCCGACGTCGTTCGCCACGACGACGACGATCCGTACCTGGTGGTCGCTGCCGACAAGGGCACGGCAACCTTCTCCGACATCGCCAACGACGTCGCCCGGTCTTACGGGTTCTGGCTGGACGACGCCTTCGCCTCGGGCGGCTCGGCCGGCTACGACCACAAGAAGATGGGCATC